>NZ_JAVIWK010000002.1 GCF_034314165.1 Pseudomonas sp. Bout1
CTCCGCAGGCTGCGCGCAACGCCTGGCCGCAGGCCAGGCGCGCTGGCTCTGCATGGCGCTTCGGATCTGGTTGGTTGCTCGCCGGTTGAACCATGGCAAGTTTCACCGGTCAGGCATTTGGGAGGGCTCTGAAATGGAATTGGATACCAGCAATTCAGACGTTGGGCTGGATCGGCCATCGCAACGCGCGGGCTCTGGCGGCGCGATCACACTGCTTTAACGTGTTTGTCGGACATCAAGTTGGCGCTGGTCTCGCCAAAAAAAGCAGCTAAAGAATACCTTCAATTGTCATAATAATTTCGATAATTGATACCACAAGGTCACGAATCTATGAGCGCACAAACGATTAAAGATGAGGGAAATGAACACCTACGCCTACTTTTTCAGCAAACACCCGGGTTCATTTGTGTACTGCGCGGCCAGCAGCACATCTTTGAGCTGGCAAACGACGCTTACTATCAGCTTATTGGTCACCGTCAGATTCTGGGCAGCGCGCTATCTGACGTTCTCCCCGAAGTAATCGAGCAGGGCTATCTGGACAAGCTAGACCACGTCTTTGCTACGGGCGAACCTTTCATAGGGCGCGCTCTGCCGATCCAATTACAATGTGTGGTGGATGGTCCATTGGCGCAGTGCTATATCGACCTGATCTACCAACCTATTCGAGATCCTAGCGGTCAGATATCCGGAATATTTGTCCAAGGCAACGACGTCACTGAAGCATATGAACTCGCGCAGGAAGTTTCCTACCAGGCTGCTCACGATTCTTTGACGGGGCTGTACAACCGTCGAGAGTTTGATAAAAAAAGTCGCGAACTGGAAGGGCTTCCTGGTCCCCACGCCTTGTTGTACATGGATCTGGACCATTTCAAGATCATCAATGATCGTGGTGGCCATGCCGCGGGCGATGCATTGTTGCGGCAAGTGGCTGCAATTTTACAGCAACATGTCAGACATACCGATCTGCTGGCGCGTCTAGGCGGCGACGAGTTTGCCTTGATCCTGCGTGACTGCGCAGTAACAGATGCCATAGAGCTAGCGCACACGTTGCGCGGAAAAATTAGTGACATTCCTTTTTTATGGAACGAGCGTCGCTATAGCGTGACCCTCAGCGTCGGTCTTGTGGGATTTGGTACTCTTCAGTTCCTTCCATTCAGTGAGGCTTTGAGTCTAGCCGATATCGCTTGCTTTCTAGCCAAGGAAAAGGGCCGCAACCGTGTCCAGATTAGCTACGCCGACGATCTGGAAATCACTGAGCGGCAGCGTGACATGGACTGGGTCAGCCATATCAAGGATTGCATCAGGGATGATCGAGTCGTGCTGCATGGGCAAACCTTCACCGCCATGCTGGTGCAGCAGCACGATGCTGTCGAGTGTCGTGAAATACTGGCCCGTTTGTTGGACACCCAAGGTAATTTAATTTACCCCGGGTCGTTTATTCCGGCAGCCGAACGTTTTGGGCTTATCGACGAACTGGATCGCCATATTATTCGCAAAGCGTTCTCGAAATTGCAGAGTTTGTCGGCACATCAACGCGCCAAAACCCGCTATTTCATTAATGTATCGGGCATTACCTTAAGTACCCCAGGGTTTTCTGCATACATTGCACGGATGCTAGCTGACTACGTTGATGTGCGACCTTGCCAGGTATGCTTCGAAGTGACAGAAACAGCGGCCATCTCAAGCTTGGCGCACACGGCCCAAATAATCCAACAGCTAGTCGAGCAAGGGTTCAGCTTTGCGCTGGATGATTTTGGCAGCGGCATGTCTTCCTTTTCTTATCTTCAGCAACTGCCTGTTCAGTACGTCAAAATAGACGGTGAGTTTATCAAAGGAATTCTGACCCATCCGGCAGGTGCCTCTATCGTAGAAGCCGTTGTGAACGTCGCACGCGTGATGAATATCTTAACGGTCGCCGAGTCGGTTGAATTTCCCGAGTTGTTGCCCCTATTGCTAGAAATAGGTGTTGACTACGGCCAGGGATTTGCGCTGCATCGGCCAGAGCCACTATAGGCCAGTAACTGCCGAGGCGAAACGCAAGCGCAACGCACCGTCCTCGGTGCTGCTGATGAGACGGTAGTCACCGACTTGATATTTCCAAAAATTTCCTAGCCGGGAGCCTTTTAAGCTTCGCCAATACTGCGCGATCTTCTGGAGTGGACATCCGCTCATGCAGAAATAGCAGGATGCTTGGCACGTGGATCAAGCTTGCCCAGCTCGCTCCGCCGCGCGGTCAAATTCAATCCGCCAAGCATAGCGCTTCATGACATCCTCAAGGGTTACTGTTGCCGAGTGACCTGCGCGGTTAGCAGTCCGTACATCTCAGCTCTATGACTTGACAGAGCACTTAGCTTACGAAAATTTCCGTTTTCTCTATTCACCCCAACTAACAACACAAGGGGAAGGTCTAGCCATGGAACCGCATCTCAATACCCCGGACCCGGAAATCAATTCCGAGGACACGTTAGAGGATCTACTGGACGATCTTGAGCGATCACCCGTTGGCATCTGGCAGAACCTCAGCTACATCAACACGCATGAGCTACAGAGCATTAAAGAGTTTTCAAGAAACTTAACCGCCGCTGTCGATGAAGAGCAGCGGTTACAAGCTGGGATCTTCCCCAATCGGGCACGGCCATTTGCCCGGTCTGCTTTGCCACGTCGCAAGAAGCCGATTTGAAGCAACGGAAAACGCCGGATGAAGATGAGAAGGTCACCTACATTTGGACATGCCCGGCCTGTGATGAATCTGCTGATTATCGGAAATGGAGCTTGAGCCAAAACCGATTGGCTCAACGGGAAATTACGCTTTGGTATTCCCATGTTCTGCCAGGGGAACAGGTCGATTACGTTCCTTTCCCCGACGCAGATCCGGAGCGACATAACGTCAGCGGTCCCGCTTATATTCTTGAGGGGCATACTGCGGTTGTTGATTCGGAGGGGAAATCAGGCTGTGTCGCGGCACGGGCTTGCATTCCGGTGAATCAGGGGTTTGGGGAGCAATGGAACCAAAAACCAACATAAGCCCTACCACCTCCGCTCAGAGCCCTCTTCCCAGGCATCCGCCTCGATAAAGCAATTACGCATCTCGGCCTCTTGGCTGATCTCGGTCAGCAGATCATGTACCGTCTTATCCAGTGCCTCATCGTTGCGATAGGGAATGCTCAGCGCGTAGTTGCCCGACTCAAGCAGCTTCATGCCGTAAGGTTCCAGGCAGTAACGCTCGATATTCTCCAGTGCCCGTTTTTTACCACGCACGAACTTGCTGTTGTTCTCGACGGCCAGGCGCAATATGACCGTCGCGATCCGTTCGGCATTGTCCACTGCCGGTGGGACCGTGATGTTGAGATGCTGGGTGATTTTTGCGGGTACGCCGATCGTTATGCCGCGATGCCGGAGGTAGCGGTAAAGCGTGCTTTTGGAAATGTGCAGTTTCTTGCCAATGGCGCTCACACTTAACCGACCCTCTCGGTACAGCGTTTCTGCGGCCATAGCGGTCGCTTCCGCCTGAGCGGGCAGCCCCTTCGGGCGGCCACCGACTCGACCACGTGACCGTGCAGCGGACAAGCCTGCCTGTGTGCGCTCACGAATCAACTCACGTTCGAACTCTGCCAATGAAGCGAACAGGTTGAACACAAAGCGGCCTTGCGCGTGGGTGGTATCGATGGGGTCATTCAGACTTTGCAGGCCAACGTTACGAGCGGCCAATTCACCGACCAGTTCGACCAGGTGCTTGAGCGAGCGCCCTAGACGATCCAGCTTCCAAATCACCACAGCATCACCGGCCCGTACATGAACCAATAATTTGTCCAGTTCCGGACGTGCGCTTTTTGAGCCGCTGGCAACGTCTTGATAGATCCGCTCGCACCCTGCCTTTGTCAGAGCATCGATCTGGAGGTCGGCGTTCTGATCCCGAGTACTCACCCGCGCATAGCCAATTTTCATCAAAAGTACCGTTTACTCAACAGAGAAATTGAAAATAGAACCTTGATTAACGATACCAGTATTTAAAACCATAATATGGGCTAACTCGGAGCTGGGCAGGTCTTCCGTTAAAGTTCTATAAAACGAGGGTTTTATCGAACCGTTGCGGCGCAGTGAGGATCGAGTGTATAAACACATAAACACCTAACATTGGAAAAAGTCATGAATACCACTCGCTGGAACGTCGCCGTCTCCACCGACACCGACCAATCGCTTCGCATGTTTCTGGCCAGCCAAGGCGGTGGCCGTAAGGGCGACCTGTCGCGCTTCATCGAAGAAGCGGTGCGGGCACACATCCTGGAGCTGAGCGCCGAACAGGCCAAGGTTTCCAATGCCCATCTGAGTGAGGCCGAACTGACCGAAGCGGTTGAAGAAGCGCTCGACTGGGCGCGTAAGCGCTGATGCGGGTTGTATTGGATACCAACATTCTGTTCAGTGCGCTGATCTCACCGCATGGGTCTCCTGATGCGATCTATCGGGCCTGGCGTTCAGCTCGCTTCGAGGTGGTGACTTCACGGGCACAGCTCGACGAAATTCGTCGCGCCAGTCGTTACCCCAAGCTTCAGGCCATCCTTCAGCCTGCCAAAGTGGGGGCCATGATCAATAACCTGCAACGCGCCGTGGTATTGGAGCGGTTGACCATTGAGGTTGAAGCCGATGATCCGGATGACTCTTTTCTGCTGGCCATGGCTTTGGCGGGCAATGCGGACTACCTAGTAACCGGTGATCGACGCGCAGGCCTCTTGCAGCGCGGACATATCGAACGCACGCGGATTGTCACCCCCGCCGTGTTCTGCGCCGAGGTACTGTGATCGATGCCGGTTGGTTTTCTGACTCAGGAGCAACGCGACGGCTTTGGTCGCTACATCGATGCGCCCAGCCGTGATGAACTGGAGCGCTACTTCCACCTGAGCGATGAAGACCGTGAAGCCGTCCAGGTACTACGGGGCAACCATAACCGCTTGGGCTATGCCGTTCTGCTGACTACCGTTCGCTTCGTCGGTGTTTTGCCGGACAAACCCACGGCTGTGCCGGTGGAAGTCCTGCTTGTGCTTTGTCGGCAATTGGCAATCGCCGACCCTGACTGTCTTGTACGTTATAGCGATCATCGTCGCTGGATACATGCGGCCGATATTCAAGAGCGCTATGGCTATCGCCACTTTACTGACCCAGGCATCGGCTTTCGTTTGAGCCGATGGCTGTATGCCCTTTGCTGGACTGGTACTGATCGTCCTGGCGTGCTGTTCGAACGAGCTACCTCATGGCTGCTCACACAGAAAGTCCTATTGCCCGGAATTTCCCAGTTAGAGCGCTTCATTGCCCAACTGCGTAGCCGGGTTGAAGAACGCCTCTGGTACACCTTGGGCCGCAGCGTGACCGAGGAGCAAAGACAGCACCTACAAGACTTGCTTCTGGTGGCCGAAGGCAACCGTAGTTCCCGACTGGATCAACTACGCTCCGGCCCGGTGATGGTCAGTGGCCCTGCACTGGTTCGGGCGCTGCGTCGGCTGGATGATGTACGCGGGTTGGGTATCGCCTTACCGGCAGCTGCGCATATCCCTCCCAGCCGCATTGCCGCCCTGGCTCGCTTTGCCAACACCGCGAAGGTCACGGCCATCAATCGACTGCCGGCGTCGCGCCGGTTGGCGACGTTGGTGGCATTCGCGGTTTCCTTGGAAGCCAGTGCGCACGACGATGCTCTGGAAGTTCTGGAAGCGCTACTGCGTGATATCTTCAACAACGCAGAGAAGGCTGACAAGAAGGCTCGGTTGCGTAGTCTAAAAGACCTGGATCGCTCGGCGGCAATGCTCGCCGCTGCGTGCAAGGTCGTGCTGGATAGCTCGATCAGCGATGACAATGTCCGTGCCCGGCTGTTCAACGACCTGCCACGTGTCACGCTGGAGAAAGCCCTGGAAGAGGTCAATGCGTTGATCCGTCCGGCCAACGATGTGTTTTACCTCGCTCTGGAGGAGCGCTACCGCAGCGTGCGCCGTTTCCTTCCTGACTTATTGAAACATATTCGCTTCGGCTTCAGCCCGGCGGGTAAGGGTGTGGCGGCTAGTTTGGACTGGTTGCAACTGAACTTGCCTCGCAGGAAGCCGGAGGATGACGTGCCGCAGGAGATCGTGGCCAAGGCTTGGCAGAACCACATCACTCGCGAAGATGGCTCCCTCGACATGGGCGCCTATGTCTTCTGCACGCTTGATGCACTACGCACGGCCCTACGCCGCCGCGATGTCTTTGTTGCACCCAGTTGGCGCTATGCCGACCCGCGTATCGGTCTGCTCGATGGTGCAGAATGGCTGTCGGCGCGACCGATCATCTGTCGCTCACTGGGCCTGACTGTGAACGCCAAAACCACCTTGGACGCCTTGTCTGCCGAGCTGGATGCGACTTGGTACGCAGTCGCCGCTCGCCTGCCCGACAATCCTGCGATCCAGTTGAGTGAGAATACAGAGGGCAAAACCGAGCTGTCCCTCGGAGCGCTGGAGAAGCTGGAAGAGCCCAACTCGTTGCTGCAACTGCGTGCAGCCGTGGCCGACTTGATGCCGCGTGTCGATTTGCCGGAAATCCTGTTAGAAATCGCCGCTCGTACCGGCTTCACTGAAGCCTTCACCCATGTGTCCGAACGCAATGCGCGGGCCGACAACT
This sequence comes from Pseudomonas sp. Bout1, assembly GCF_034314165.1. Taxonomy (GTDB): domain Bacteria; phylum Pseudomonadota; class Gammaproteobacteria; order Pseudomonadales; family Pseudomonadaceae; genus Aquipseudomonas. Next base: position 6,637 of record NZ_JAVIWK010000002.1, read on the forward strand.
TGGTGACGAGTTTGTGCGCAGTGCTCTTGGGAGGAGCCTGTAACACCGGCCTGGAGCCCTTGACTCGCAACGACAACCAAGCGCTGCGCCGTGACCGGCTGTCCTGGGTGAGCCAGAACTATCTCCGTGACGATACCCTGTCGGCAGCCAATGCCATTTTGGTGGCTGCGCAGAGTCAACTGGAGCTGGCTCAGGTCTGGGGCGGCGGCGAGGTGGCCTCCGCCGATGGCATGCGTTTTGTCGTACCTGTGCGTACCGTACATGCCGGCCCTAACCCGAAGTATTTCGGTACCGGCCGGGGCGTCACCTGGTACAACCTGATCTCCGACCAGTTTTCCGGTCTTAACGCCATTACGGTGCCCGGCACCCTGCGCGACAGCCTAGTATTGCTCGCGGTTGTGCTGGAACAACAGACCGAATTGCAGCCCACACAAATCATGACCGATACCGGTGCTTACAGCGATGTGGTGTTCGGGTTATTCCGTCTGCTCGGTTATCACTTCTGCCCGCGCCTGGCTGATGTCGGCGGTACCCGCTTCTGGCGCACCCGCCCGGACGCGGATTACGGCAAGCTCAACGGACTTGCTCGCCAGTCAGTCAAGCTCGACCTGATCGCCGAGCACTGGGATGACCTGTTGCGTTTGGCTGGCTCACTCAAACTTGGCCGAGTGCCGGCGACAGGCATCATGCGCACCCTACAAACGGGAGATCGTCCGACCCGTCTGGCCCAGGCGTTGGCAGAGTTCGGACGGATCGAGAAAACCCTGCATACGTTGACCTACATTGATGATGAGTCCAAGCGCCGCGCCACCCTGACCCAACTGAATCGCGGCGAAGGCCGACACAGCCTGGCTCGCGCCGTGTTCCATGGCAAACGAGGCGAGCTTCGCCAGCGCTACCGAGAAGGCCAGGAGGATCAACTCGGTGCCCTGGGCCTGGTGGTAAATATCATTGTGCTATGGAATACCCTCTACATGACGGCTGCCGTGGAGCGGTTAAAGCAGCACGGCTACCCGGTACAGGACGAAGACCTGGCTCGTTTGTCGCCGCTGATCTTCGAGCACATCAATATGTTGGGACGGTACTCCTTCGCGGTACCAGAAGAGGTCGCCCGAGGTGAGCTACGGCCACTGCGTAATCCAGACGACGATATTTAGGTGCGCAGGTCGAACTCAGTGGGCTATGTTGTCAGATAGCTTAGATGGGATTGACCACAGCATTTCTCAATAAGTAGAAACACTGTGGCTTAGAGAGTTATCTCAGCGCAGCAGCAATACAGGCATGGTGGCTGTTCGAAGCATCGTCGTAGTCGTGCTTCCTACCAAAAACTGCCTGATGCGTGAATGCCCATAGGCACCCATGACCAGCAGATCAATGCCGTGCTCTGTCTGATAATCGTGCAGAGCCGACTCCACCTCACCTTGTCTGATTTCAGCTTGGACTAGGAAGCCAGCCGAGAGAAGCATGCTTTGTGCTTTTCCCAGTGCCTCGTGATTGCTCACCGAATCTGCACCGACCGTAACAAGATGAATGGGCAAGTCTTTGCAAAGCGAACTGGCGGCAAACATTTGGATGGTTTTGTAGGCTGTGGAGCTGCCGTCAAATGCGAGCATCACCTTTTCGGGCTTTTTATAGCTGTTGGCTGTGATCAGGATAGGCCGGTGAATTGTTCGCACTACAGCTTCTATCTGGCTGCCAAGGCTGTGCGCGTTGCGTGAGTTGTCTTCACCCACTCTTCCTATCACCAACAGTCGAATATCCTCCTGAAGGTCGCTCAGACTTTCTACCAAGTGTCCGTGGCGCTGCTTCAGCTCAGGAAACGCAGCGCCGGAAATGACCGTTCGCTCCCTGGCCTTTTCCAGCATGTGTTGGCCCTGTTCCAGAGCGAGTCTGGCGCGTTGGGCATCCAATGTAGCCAGCTCCTCCAGCAGATGCTCTCGACTGCCGAGACCAATATTTCCACTTAGGTCAGCTGCTGCTGGGTATTTCTCTTCATCCAATACGTGAAGCAAGGTAAGAGGCGCGTTGAGTCGCTGCGACGCCCATGCTGCGTAGTCGCAGACCGCCAATGAGGATTGTGAGTTATCAATACATGCCATTACGTGGGTCATTGTCGATCTCCTTAGTGGCTCATGAGCTTGTCGATGGCGCCAGGTTTGTCATGCACGCCAAAGCGGTCAACGATTGTGGCGCTGGCCTCATTTAGACCCAGCACTTCAACCTCGGCGCCCTCGCGACGGAACTTGATTACCACTTTATCCAGCGCGGCGACGGCGGTGATATCCCAGAAATGCGCCTGTGTCAGATCGATGGTGACCTTGTTGAGCGCTTCCTTGAAGTCAAAAACTTCGGTGAACTTGTCTGCCGAGCTGAAGAACACCTGGCCTACCACGCGGTAAGTCCGATGCGACTCCGTCTCTTCAAGACTGCTCTTGATATCGAGGTAATGTCCGACCTTGTTCGCAAAGAACAACGAAGCCAGCAGTACGCCGACCAACACGCCGTAAGCCAGATTATGCGTTGCCACGACCACCACAACGGTCGCGACCATGACGAGGTTGGTCGACAGTGGGTGCTCTTTCAGATTGCGCAAGGAATCCCAGCTAAAGGTGCCGATGGATACCATGATCATCACAGCAACCAATGCAGCCATCGGGATCTTGGAGAGCCATTCGCCGAGGAAAACGACCATCAGCAGCAAGAAAATGCCCGCGCACAATGTGGAGAGACGGGTACGTCCACCGGATTTCACGTTGATGATCGACTGGCCGATCATGGCGCAGCCTGCCATACCGCCGAGCATCCCGGCAGCGATGTTGGCAATGCCTTGACCCTTGCATTCACGGTTTTTGTTGCTGGTGGTATCGGTCAAATCGTCGACGATGGTCGCGGTCATCATGGACTCAAGCAGACCTACTACGGCCAAGGCGGCTGAGTACGGGAAGATGATGCGCAGAGTTTCAACGTTCAGCGGGACTTCAGGCCACAGGAAAATCGGCAGCGTGTCCGGCAGTTCGCCCATGTCACCCACAGTGCGGATATCCAGACCGAGGTAAATAGCAATGGCCGTCAGGGCCAGGATGCACACCAGCGGCGAGGGAATCAGCTTGCCGATCTTCGGTACATACGGAAACAGATAGATTATTCCGAGGCCCACTACGGTCATGGCGTAAACGTGCCAGGTCACGTTGGTCAATTCAGGTAACTGCGCCATGAAAATCAGAATCGCCAATGCATTCACAAAGCCTGTGACTACCGAGCGCGAAACAAAGCGCATCAGAGAGCCCAGTTTCAGGTATCCAGCGAGGATTTGAAGCGCCCCGCAGAGCAAGGTGGCTGCCAGCAAATACTGAAGCCCGTGATCTTTTACCAGGGTGACCATCAGCAGTGCCATCGCACCGGTAGCTGCCGAGATCATGCCGGGTCGACCGCCGACGAAGGCGATGACAGCACAGATACAGAAGGAGGCGTAGAGACCGACCTTGGGGTCGACGCCGGCAATGATAGAGAAAGCAATGGCCTCCGGGATCAGCGCGAGCGCGACCACGATCCCCGCGAGCACGTCTCCACGGACGTTGGAAAACCACGTTTGTTTGAGCGATTGCAGCATCAGAATATCCAAGGCAATGCACCACACGCACACCAGGCAGATGGCGAGCGCGTCGATACGAATTCAAGTTGTGAGGATTATTTGGCTGTGTGCCTTGGGTGTAAAAACCGGGCATACAGCAGTACGCGACCGCGAGCGAAACTAGCGGAAGCGAGATGTTGCGAGGGGGCGTAGCGCTAAGGCGGCGTAGGCTGCCAGTAGATCGTTTGGAGTACAGTCATGCTGGTGTTCCTGTAGCTCAAGAGGTATGGCTGAGCGATAAAGTATACAGTGAAGATATCGTCAAATGCGACCTGCTGCCTCGTTTGGGTCAGTTCTTCCAGCCGTGCTGATCTCCCTAGGGCAAGTCTTTCTAGATTAAACCGCGACGAACTCCGCTGTCAGGCAGTGTACACATGGTGGAGAGATCAATTCAGATCCTCCTGGGGTCGATAGAGAAATCGGAAAAAATCGTACGCTAAGCATTCGGCCTGTCAGGTTGAGGCCATAGAGATTGACGCCTTGGCGTCAGAAAATGCAGAAAGCGGCCCTAGTCTGACGCGGTGCCAGTGAACCGCCTGACGCCGAGTTGAAGCCGTAAACTCAGCAACCTTCGATCAACTCGCCGAACAGTTCCTTAACCTTTGCACGTGCCTCGACCAGCGCAACTTGGCCTTGCTCAGTGATCTCATAGACACGCCGTTCACGTCGCCCGGTGCGTTCGTGGCGTGAGGTCAAATAGCCCTTCTTTTCCAGCCCGTGCAGCATTGGGTATACCGTCCCGGCGCTCAGCTCGTAGCCGTGTCGTTGCAGTTCTTCGATGATTCCCAGTCCGAAGACGGGCTTCTCGGCTGCATGGTGAAGTATGTGCAGGCGGATCAACCCGCCGTACAGGTCTTTATCTGTCATTTTTCGTGCCTCACAGCGCGATACTCAACAGCCAACCCGCTGCACCGCTGCCGACGACAACTAGCCACGGCGGGAGCTTCCAGAACATCAGTGCGACAAGGGCGACCAGGGCCAAGACAAAGTCTTGCGGCTGAAATATGGCGCTAGTCCATACAGGGTGATAGAACGCGGCCAGCAGCAGGCCAACCACCGCCGCATTGACCCCAGCCAGCGCGGCTTGCATGCCTGTATTGCGACGCAGACGCTCCCAAAATGGCATGGCTCCCACAACCAGCAGAAAAGAGGGTGCGAAGATAGCCAGTAGGCACACAATACCGCCGACCCAGCCAGAGGGAGCGGTGCTCATCGAAGCACCAAGGAACGCGGCGAATGTGAACAATGGGCCGGGCACCGCTTGAGCCGCCCCGTACCCCGCGAGGAAGGATTCATTACTGACCCAGCCGGAGGACACCACTTCGGCTTGCAGCAGCGGCAACACAACGTGGCCACCACCGAACACTAGTGACCCCACACGATAGAAGGCGTCCACTACCACCATCGTTGGACTTGGCAGCAATTTTGCCAAGATCGGTAGGCCAATCAGCAGGGCAAAAAATAACGATAGCCAAAGTGCGCCGGCCCGGTGACTGACCGTGATAGGTAGTGGGTCGTGCTCAACAGTATGTGCTGGCTTGAACAATAGTCGGCCTATGATGCCTGCGGCAGCAATCACACCAACCTGCCCCCACGCGGACGGTACGAGCAGGACAGCACAGGCGGCAATCGCCATTATTGTGACTCTCAGCCCATCCGTACACAGGTTGCGCGCCATGCCCCATACCGCTTGGGCGACTACGGCAACGGCCACCACTTTTAGGCCATGCAACGCGCCCGGCGAAACGGAATCCCCATAGTTGGAAATGCCCAGCGCGAACAGGATTAAAGCTACGGCCGAAGGCAGCGTAAAGCCTGTCCAAGCAGCCAGCGCCCCGCTATATCCAGCCCGTGATAGCCCCAACGCTATGCCGACCTGGCTGCTTGCTGGGCCTGGAAGAAATTGGCACAGCGCCACTAAATCAGCATAGCTGCGTTCAGACAACCAGCGCCGTCGTGTGACGAACTCGTCACGGAAATAGCCTAAGTGCACGATGGGGCCGCCGAAGGAGGTCAATCCAAGTCGTAGAAAAATAAGAAAAACCGACCATGGGCTGCGGTCATCGGTGGAGGTATTAGTCATGCGTTGGCCTACCTGATTTTCCACAGATTAATCCATAATAATCGAACTTCGATAACGAAATTCGATTTTATAGCTGCCCAAAACAACTGGAGTACCGTGCAATTCGTACTGGGTGTCGCAATGCAAGTAATCGATGTTGTGCTAGCCGCTGGTTTTGTCTGCTAGCACAGTTCATTAGCAAAACACGCTTGGCCTTAGCGTACGATTTTTTCCGTTTTCTCTATTGCCCCCCTCCTGGTCACTCCGAATGCAAATAACTGGTCAAGAATGCAGCCGGCTGGTCAATAACGGCGCCAATGGGTGGTCAAGTTGCGCAATGGTTTTATCGAGTCGGATGCCTGGGAAGAGGGCTCTGAACGGAGCTAGTCGGGCTTACGTTGGTTTTTGGTTCCATTGCTCCCCAAACCCCAATCACGCATGGCTTCATAAATGGCTTCCCCTTTAATGATGCATTGGCGTGTTCGGCTACGCCTCAGCGGCTGTCGTGAACCAAGCCCCGGCCAAGAGCGCGCCGGGTCTTGGCCCTTCGGGCTTCCATCCTCACGCCTTCGCCCGTAAACGGGCTGCGCGCTCCGCTTGCCTCCGGTCGCAAGCGACCTGCGCACCGTCCTGCAGGACGGTTTGCCCGCACTCCGCGAGTGACCAGGTAGCCCGCCGTCATCGTTTGGTAGCGAACGCCCCGATGTTCTATCCGCCGCTGTGCCTTGCCTGCAAGGTGCTTTCGCGGCATATCCTCGGGCGATGAAACTGCCCTCCGGTATTCCACGACACCTTGCACGCGGCCCGTCTCTGGATAGAACGGGCTTACCGCGACCAACCGAAGCCGACGAGCAGATCCACCACCGGCAGCGCGCTCCAATGCGAAGGGGTTTTGAGGCTCGCTGCGCGAGCGCTGTTAAAAGGATTTGTTTCCCGCTCTAACGCTCGGCATTCGGAGCAGATCAGAAAGCCAGCGGCGTCAAGCACACCGGCTAAAAACTTGATCAGGAAGGCGCGTGCTGACGTGCTGTCATGTCCACACCAACGGCGCGCATCACGGCCAGCATGGTTTTCAGCGTGGGGTTCCCTTTCTCGCTGAATGACCGATAGAGCATTTCGCGGGACAGGCCGGATTCCTTGGCAATTTCGGTCATACCCTTGGCTCTGGCAACTATGCCGAGCGCTTTAGCGATGTGGCCCGCATCACCAGATTCAAAGGCGTCAGCCATGAAAACGGCAATGGTTTCAGAATCAACCAGCGCCGCCGCTGGGTCATAGTCATAAAGTGGCTCGTTCATTCATTGTCGCTCCAATCTTTTGCAAGGATTTTGGCCGTTTCAATGTCGCGGGATTGCGTGGCCTTGTCGCCTCCACACAGCAAAATCACCAGCTCATCGCCGCGTTGCTGAAAATACACCCGATACCCCGGCCCATAGTGAATACGCAACTCGCTAACGCCTTGGCCAACTGGGGAGACATCCCCCATCAGTCCGTTTGCTACCCGGATGACCCGAGCGGCAATCGCGGCCTTTGCAGTCCTGTCTTTGAGTTTGCTTTCCCAAGTGCGAAACGTCGCGGTCTGTTTGATCGTTTTCATAGGTGCATTGTAGCGTATAAATCACACTCAGTCAGAGACTATTTGTACAATGTGATTGTACAAACAGTTGACAGAATGCAGGGCAAATGAGACACTAAAACCGTCGAAGCAATCAGCCTCGACACTGGGCAAAGCGGCGGCAACCGCTCCAGTAAATCTGCGAAGGAGATACACCATGGCTAGTGCAGCTCAGATCACCAGCGTTGAAAACTGCCTTTCCCATAATGACCTTTTCGCCTTCTGGAATGGTCGCCCTAAAGGCGATGCCCCCGTATCCGACTATGATCCCGCAGCAGTGATCGACGCTCACCAGAAGGAAGCTAGCCGTTGCTGTGGCTGTTACTTTGAGTTGTACGAGGCCATCTTGCTGCGCGGTCTTCGTAATGAGCTGGATAAGCTCGAAGGCGCAGATAAGCTCGCGTTTCAACAGGCGCTGTGGGTTAGCCGGATCAAGGTTGATGATGAGGCAATCGCAGAAGCAGAGCAGGCCGAAAGCGAATGCATGGATGAAGTACGACGCGACCAGGAGTAATCACCAGTGCCCCGGCCAGCTGGGGCATTGCTGCAATGAGGGGATTTTATGCCTGTCGTAGCTATCACCAGCCTTGCTGGAATACTCCGATTCGTTCGACGTCGAAGACCTGCAAACCTTGTTCGGGGAATTGTTGATCGAGGCCAAGGAGAAAGGAGCGCTAGACCTTCCAGCACCCGAAAATAACGGCCTAGCCATTGAATGCACGAGCGTAGGCCGGGTTTCCCCGGACTGGCGAGATTAGCCAATTAAGGGCCAGCGAGTGTGGAAATTCTCGCACGAGAGAAAATGTTAGTAATATTAGATTTTACAAATGGTTGACGTATTCGAAGTGATTTGAGATAATAACCACGTCGAAGCAATACTGCCTCGACACCCCGGAACACGCGGCGGCAACCGCTCCGGGGCCATCTGCGAAAGAGGCAACATCATGACGACTACAATCGAGCAAGTTTTCTATCAGCCGGGACAACACTGGGTTTGGGCCTACGCGGAAAAATCAGCCTCCGGCGAATGGGTTGACCAGTGCGGGGCCAACCTTGAAAAGCTCGCCGGCCGTTATCCGGGCATGGAAATCATCACCAGTGATGAAGCTGTCGCCAAGATCGAAGCCCTCAGCAAAGCGGCCCCCATCCTGATCGATGCAGAAGCCTATGACGACGCGCTCAACATGCTCCCGCCCATGGGCTGGGTTCATGACTGCGACGCCTCTTCATTCAAAATGAGCGAACGCACAAACGGTCGAATCACCCGGATCTATGTTCGCCTCGGTCGTCACTGTTTCCGTTTCTCGGCTGAATACACCATGTCGCACGCCGATGCAGTTGCCACCGTTCGTGCAGCTGCGCCGAAACTTCTCGCGGCGCAAGTAGCGACCGCCTAAACCAGACCGGGAGCGGTTAGCCGCTCCCCCTGCAAAGGCCATGAACATGACCCGCAATGCTGCAATTGCCCTAATCAAGCTCGCCGGATACCACGGCGACACCAAGACCGCCATGCGGATCTACACCGAAAATCGCGTCAGTCATACGGCCTACCCCGAGGCATATGCTCGGGGTGGCCAGCTCAAGCAAGAAGGCATGGCCTGCACTTGTTTCGAATGTAACCCGCGATAAACCCAATAACCTCGGCATCAGCGGCGGCAACCGCGCCGGGGTTCTGCGAAGGAAGGACATCATGAGCGTAACCATCGTCAGCGACACCCACATCACCGCCCTAGTCGCATTCGCATTAGGCGAGAACTGGCACGCGCCCGAACAGCGAACGGAGGCACAGCGCATCGCTGATTGCCTCAAATCCACGAATGTGGACGCGTACAACGAAGTAAACATGGACGAACCCGGCATTGATGAGCCGCCTTGCGTTTTGGTCGCTGGCCAAGTCATTCCGACAGCTTTGCAGGCACTCAAGCTGATCGAGTTCTACGAGTCTCACGCTAGCGAATTTGGTGGTTACTTCTACAACACCGCAGCATATGAAATTCGCTCGATGGGCGCCCAAGCCATCGCTCAGCTCGACGGCTACGCCGCCGCGCCGTTCACCCTTTGACCTGATCACGCGGCGGGGCAGATCCCGTCGCTTCTGCTGGAGGTGGTATGAAAAAATTAACGTTCACCCACGCGGGCCAGGTCATTCGCAATCCGTTTTTCTCGGCTTGCGGCCAGCACCAGGTTAATCCGATCGAAGCCTACGGCTTTGAAAGCGTCGAGACGGGTGGCGGCTTGACCTTGCCGATGGCCATCACCTGTTGTTGACGGATAGCAGCGGTTGCTATGAGCCGGATCTAGAAGACTGGCCGCACGCTCTGGCCTTATTGAACACTGAGACTGGCGATGAGGTTTGCTGTGTTTTCGCTCGGGAATTGCTGAGGGTCATCGAGTAATTCCGCGTTTCCTATTGAAATCTGTTGTGTAACTGCCCTGCTACTTGCTCAGATTTCAACGTAGATCGCCCGCTTCGGCGGGTTTTTCTGGTCTGGCTCGATGGGTTGCATGTGTTCCAGGGCGTGCCCCCTTCGAGGTACGGCTGTCGTGAACCAAGCCCCGGCCAAGAGCGCGCCGGGTCTTGGTCCTACGGGCTTCCATCCTCACGCCTTCGCCCGTGAACGGGCTGCGCGCTCCGCTTGCAAAAGGGGACGTACTACCAAAAACTCTATCGTACGATACATGGGAAAATCCCCCCGGTCCGCACCCGTGCGGGCACCGCACCGCTCAGCGATCAAGGTCAGTGCCAGGCTCAGGAAATCACCCTGCGCTCGGGCAAACAGCCGCCACGATCCGTGGACAGCCGCACCGCTCGCTCTTGGCCTCTTGCGGGCCTCGCTCGCTCGATGATTTTGCGTGCGCTTCCCGGGGCGGCTCGATGTCTTCGACGACCAAAGGGGTGCCCCCCTTAGATCCGCAGACTTAATGCCTCCGGTCGCAAGCGACCTGCGCGCCGCCACCAGGGCGACTTGCACAGGCCGGATCCGAAAGCCTGACAGACTGGGCTAATCAGCCCTCCGTCACCGGCGCCGGTTTTGCCTCGGTGTCATCTTCGGCGGGATCAACTTCAACGAAGTCTTTCGAGTCGATGAATTTCACCTCGCATTCAACACACGCGAGTTTGCCGCTTAGCCCCGGCTTGCCCCACACATTTAGGCGGCAGCTCGGACACATATATTTGCGTTTGTTTTTGGGGTCATCCTTACTCGGTTCGGGCTGGATCAAACCGGCAGAAGTCAGCCCGGCGATGTCAATCGTTGGATCCTCCGGCGATGGGGTTCCCGGCTCGCCGTCTGGCCCATACATGACAAGGCTCATTGGTACACGTTTGGCTACGATGTCGATCCACGACAGCATTCGCCCCTGCGTAATCAGCTCTTTACATGTCACATCGAAGGGGCCGCCTTCGATTATGTAGTGCGTCATCTGCTGGCCATGCCGCTTCCCTCCGGGTTCGCCGGTATGGCTCGGCATCAGCCCCACGGATTCCATTTTGTCTGCCCATTCGGCGTTGTGATAGCCGCCGCGTGAGCGCTTTCCAAAGTGTGCTTGCCATTGATGAACCTGTTCATGCACCAACGTCGATAGCGTCTGCTCAACACGTCGATGCGCGAAGTACGCCGGATTCAAAGCCAGCTCATCACTTTTCCCATCGCCGTTCCGGCGCAGGAAACGCGACTCCGAGTAATACCCGAACGTGTTGCTTTTGCGCTGCAACGTGAACAAGCAGCCCGGAAGCTGGCCAGCGAACAAAACCTCATTGAAAAAGGCGTATGCCCCCGCGATTTCCTCGTACAACTCTTCACTCGGATTAATCATCAGCCGTCCTTTTCTCGCACGCGAGAATCGCCCCCTGGCCCGATCGACCAGCGGCCTAAAGTGGGGGGAAAACAAAGTTTCATCTGTATCGTACGATACATGAGAAAGCCGAAAAAAGGGGGCGTACCCCCTTACATACCCATCGCCAGACGAGCACCGACAAAACCGCCGCCGATGCCAGCGGCTAATGCCGTGACTACCGCAACCGCTGCCAGCACCCACAGACGCCGCTTCATCTGCTCAGCGGCCAGAATCATCGAGGAACCGCCACGGTTCAACTCGTTGCCGAGTTTCGCCGCAGCGGCGCGGGCTGCTTGCAGCAGCTCGCCTTGGCCACGCTCCAGCACCGATTCAAAGTTCATCTGCGTATGCAGCAAGGCTTTGCCCGCAGCATCGCTAACCGCTTGCTCGCAGTTAGCTCGCAGCTCGCCGCTTACTTCGTCCAGCTTGCGCACCAAGACGTCAATTTCTTCAAGCATCTGAACCGCCAGCGCTTCGCGCTGTGTAGTTGGGTCTTTGCTTGCCATGGCTACCTCACTTCACCTTGCCGAATAGCACCCGATACACGTCATCGAGGTTTTGCCAGGCCGACTTCGCGAGGCGTTGAACGGACACCATGCGGACGGCGTGTTGCTTGTCGTCGTCATTCGACGCCGTGCGCAATTGCGAACGGTAATCCGTGGTGTCTTCTACGACTTCGGCAATGTTCTTTTTCAAAGCTCGAAGACGCTCGAACACTTCGTTCGAGAAGATCACCGCATCAGGTTTAAGCGTGAATTTTTTCTCTAGCGCGTGAAACCCGAACACGGCGCTGAACAACTCCGGCAGTTCGTCTGCTTCGTCGATGTCAACTTTGTTGAATACGACCAAGATCCGCTTTGCTGGGACGCCAAGGGCAGCCAACGTTTTCACCGTGTTGATGGTGTCGGCCTGTTGCTTCTTTTCGGCCACGGCTGGCACCAAGAAATAATCAAATTCCTCATGTGAACCTGCGAACTGGCCCATGTATTTCACGAAGTCTTCGACGTTCGAAGCTCCGACATCGACTACCGCGTCGTCGATGGTCATCAGCCACGCTTGCAGCTCGCCAAACTGGCGACCTTTCAAACGCTCGATATCTGCTGTGTTGTCAGACGCGCCCGCGTTGATCGTCTCGATGGCGTACCGATGCGCTTTCATCCGTGGCGACAATAGCTGGTCTGAAACTGTGGTCTTGCCGGTGTTACCGCTGAAATTCATGACTGCAACTTTCATGTGTTTCTCCGTGGTCGCTTGCCCGCATTTTCATACCGGGCCATTTCCGAGGCGTTCGCATCATCCCCAGGATTCATGATCTTGCTCAACTCACTCGGCCCTGGTGCCGCGTTCGTTGTTTCTGTATCTGGCTCTATATCGTACGATACAGAAGCGGGTTCAGTTTCTACCCGTGTCGCCTTCTGCTCATCGGCTGGCCGTGGTGCGTTTGGCTGTTTTCCTTCCTTGAGCGACTTCCTGTAGCGATACAGGTAGCTCTTGAATGTCTCCATGCTAATCTCAATTCCTTGAGCTTTGAGCACGTCCAAAATTGCCTGCCGTCTCACCCCAGCTTTTAGCTGGGCCTCGATTATTGGCATCACTTTGCGCGTCTGCGCTGCCTTGGTTTCTGGTTCAACTGCCTTGAGCGCAGCCTCTAGATCGACCTTTGCCATTATTGCACCCTATTTGCACCCTTCCTACCTCTTTACTGCATTCTACTCGCCCCCTAAATGCAATCAAGTTAAACCTTTCTTGTAGTCATTCTGTAGTCTTCTTGCACCCTTCCTGTCCTCTACCTACTACGGCCTTCGGCCTAAGTCACTTTTACGCCCTTTTAAGAGCATGATTTTTGCTCCTTAACAGGATCAAAATATCAATACACAACACGCACCTCCCTTGCGGTAGGTCAGAGCCGCTAAGGGCGCGGCTTTCAAGCACATAGCACCTATGAGGTGCGATATACACTTGTATTACATTTATCAATTTTTCCCCAGCATTGTTTAGTGTTTTGCGTATTACAAGCGATATACACTACCATGAGTGCGCTGAACCTTCGAAAAAACGGCTGTTTTCGGCACCATCCAAGAGGGGAAACCGTGGGAAAGACATTACCTATCCGACTCAATGATGAGCAGGTCAAACGGCTCGAAGAAGGCGCGGCACTAGCCGGGTACAAGCACATATCGACCTACGTGCGCGCCCGCCTCTTTGACCAGGTGAAAGAAGAACGTTCGCAAGGTGGCGTCGATCAGTGGGCCACTCTTGAGCGGTTCGGCTTCCAGCTCGACAGCATCGAGCGACACCAAGCTTTGCAGCAAACACTGTTGGCGGTCGCGGTCTATCTACTGCGCAAAAGCCACACCCAAGGGACATTGAACGGACTGCGCGCCGAGCTGGCCACCCTCGGCGCAGCTCACGAAGTGATCGATGCATTGCTGCCAGATCTAGCCCCCGACTTCGAACGTCTATCGGGTGACGACTGAATGCACAGACAAGAAATTGATAGCGCCACGATGGTGTCTGGTATTGGCTTGCCGGTAGCTGGCTGGGCCGCAGGTGCCTATCTAGCCAACATGCCTTTCACTCCGTTTCCCGAAGGATTGAAAGCAACGTTCCACGAAACAATGCACAACCCAATCATGGCCAGCACAACCGTTGCGTCTGCTGTTGTGGCCGGAGCATTGGTCTACTACCTCAACGAATATTGCGACGATGGCTTTCGCGGCGAGAAATTCATGCAGCACTTGCGCGGCACCCGCATGCGCAACTGGCACCATCTAAAATCCAAGGTCAAAAGTCGCAACGCAAAGACCAACCGGGAGCGGCACAAAAACGGGTTGGAAAAGATCGATCCGATCATGATAGGGCGTGTACCCATGCCTCTTCATCTGGAAGATCGGAACACGATGATTTGTGCGTCGATTGGTGCAGGTAAGTCCGTCACCATGGAAGGCATGATGGCGTCCTCGCTCAAGCGCGGCGATAAAATGGCTGTTGTAGATCCTAACGGCACGTTTTATTCGAAGTTCGGTTTCAAGGGCGACATCATTCTCAACCCCTTCGATACCCGATCGGCAGGCTGGACCCTTTTCAATGAACTCAAGGGTATCCACGACTTCGATCGGATGGCCAAGTCCGTGATTCCTCCGCAAGTAGATCCCGGCGATGAGCAGTGGTGCGCTTACGCTCGCGACGTTCTGGCCGACACGATGCGCAAGCTGGTGGAGACCGGAAACCCGAATCAAGACACGTTGGTGAACATCCTTGTGCGTGAGGATGGCGACACTATTCGCGCTTTCCTGGCCAATACCGACTCGCAAGGGTATTTCCGGGACAACGCCGAAAAGGCCGTGGCCAGCATCCAGTTCATGATGAACAAATACATCCGTCCGTTGCGGTTCATGAGCAAGGGCGACTTCTCGCTACACAAGTGGGTACACGATCCCGACGCAGGGAACCTGTACATCACATGGCGGGAAGATATGCGCTCGACCATGCAGCCATTGGTTGCAATGTGGATCGACACTATCTGCGCGACCATCCTCAGCTATGAGCCAATGACCGGCAAACGGCTGTGGCTCTACCTCGATGAGCTGCAATCGCTTGGCAAGCTGGAATCGTTCGTTTCTGCCGCGACTAAGGGTCGAAAGCATGGCCTGCGCATGGTTGGCAGCATTCAGGATTGGTCGCAGCTCAACACAAGCTATGGCGTTGAAGAGGCTAAAACGCTGCTGTCCTGCTTCCGAAATTACGTCATTTTGGCGGCATCCAACGCTGAAACGGCGCTGATGGCTCAGAAGGTCCTTGGCCAGCAAGAGGTGAAGCGCATGCGCACTTCGCACAATGCCGGTAGTACAAATAGGGCGCAGGAAATCAAAAAGGAGTTTGTCGTTATGGATTCGGAGATTTCGAACCTCGACGACCTTGAGGCGTTTTTGTCATTCGGTGAAAGCTTCCCCATGTCTCGAATCAAGTTGCCGTACGTGAAACACAAGGAACGCAATGAGGCGATTGTGATCACGGGCCAAGTAGCATGACGGGGGTTTAATGCTCAATGTGACGCCAATCCGGGGCAACAATCAATATGCGGCTGCGCATTACTTTTCAGCCGCGGACGACTACTACGCCAAGGAAAACTTGGGTGAATGGCAAGGTGAAGGCGCTGAACGCCTCGGCCTTGTCGGCCCCGTTGAACAGGCTGAATTGGCAAGGTTGTTGGACGGCAAGCTGCCGACCGGCGAAAAAATCCACTCCACCTTCAACGCTGAAACGAACATGCGGCGTATGGGGTTAGACCTGACCTTTTCCGCGCCTAAGTCTGTATCGATGCAGGCGCTCGTTGCCGGCGACAAAGAAGTCACAGCGGCACATGATCGGGCAGTCACCAAAGCGCTAAAGCACGTTGAACAACTTGCCCAGGCACGCCGGAAGGAAAAGGGGAAATTCCTGCGCGAACGCACGGGAAATATGGTGATCGGTAAGTTCCGGCATGAAATGAGCCGAGGCAAGGATCCGCAGCTACACACGCATTCCGTTGTCATGAACATGACCCAACGCGCCGATGGCAAATGGCGTGCCCTCTTCAATGACGACATTTTCAAGGTACAACACGAAGTTGACGCCATGTACAAAGGTCATCTTGCCCATGAGCTGCGCGAACTGGGGTATGAAATCCGGGTACTGGACGGTAAGGGTAACTTCGAGCTGAACCACATCTCACGCGATCAGATCGAGGCGTTTTCGAGCCGGAGCAAGGTGATCGAGGAAGCGCTGGCCAAAGACGGTAAAACCCGAGCTGACGCGACCACCCTTGAAAAGCAGATCATTTCATTGGCTACCCGGCCAAAGAAAGACGAACGCGATAAAGACCTTGTTAAACAATACTGGGTGACTAAAAGCCGTGAACTGGGGATCGAGTACGGCGCACGTAGCCGCCTTGATGGCCGTGAATATGACGAATCCACTCCCGGTTCACCAGGAGCAATGCGCCCCGGCGAAATTCATGCTGAATCCGAGCTGCCTGATGGAATAACGCCCGGTCAGGCCGTTGTTCAGTTCGCGATCAACCACCTAACAGAGCGTGAGCAGGTCGTATCGTCAAACGAGCTGCGCACCGTGGCAATGCGCCGCTCAGTAGGCCTTGCTGGCCCAAATGAAGTAGAGGCTGAAATCAACCGTCTTGTGAAGCAAGGCACACTGATTGAGTCAGCCCCGGCATTCAAAATGGCGAAGGGCGATGCCGGTGAAGATTCGCCCGTGCTGTCACCTGCAGGATGGAAAAACCACTTACAGGAACTCAAGGGCTGGACTGATAAACAAGCTCAGCAGTACGTCGACACGGCAATCAAGCGCGGGTCATTGATTGAGGCGGACAAGCGATACACCACACAGAAGGGCTTGAAGCGTGAACAAGCGATCTTGGCCATCGAGCGGACTGGACGTGGCCAGGTCACACCGATCATGCCACTTGAGGCGGTCCGGCAAGCACTTGAAGGTACGACCCTGACAACTGGCCAGCGGGAAGCCGTCGAAAGCATCGTCAGCACTACCAATCGATTCGTTGGTATCCAGGGCGATGCGGGTACAGGCAAAACTTACTCTGTTGATCGAGCTGTTCAGTTGCTTGATTCCGTAAATCAGGCTGTTGTGAACGGTAAGCCAGAAGGCGGCTTTCGTATCCTCGCCTTAGCACCGTATGGCAACCAAGTTGCAGCACTCAAAGGCGAAGGGCTTGACGCTCACACCTTGGCCAGCTTTTTCCACACCAAGGATAAGAAACTCGACGACAAAACCATCATCGTGCTCGATGAGGCTGGTGTATTAGGAGCGCGGCAAATGGAACAGCTCATGCGGCTCGTTGAAAAATCAGGCGCTCGGCTCGTTCAGTTGGGTGATACGAAACAAACCGAGGCTATCGAGGCGGGCAAACCATTTGCCCAGCTCCAGCAAGCCGGAATGCAAACAGCACGGATCAAGGAGATTCAGCGGCAGAAGGATCCAGAGTTGAAACGTGCTGTTGAGTACGCGGCAGATGGCAATACGGTCAAATCGGTTCAACACATTGCGCACGTCGAAGAATTGCGGTCAGCGGAAGCACGGCATAAGGCAATTGTTACCGACTACATGAAGCTCACGCCTCCGGAAAGGGTTGGAGCGCTGATCGTGGCCGGTACGAACAAAGATCGTAAACAGATCAACGGAATGGCTCGTAAAGCGCTGGGATTTGAAGGCCATGGCCACAAATACGCGACGCTCAATCGCGTAGACATGACGCAGGCCGAGCGCCGATATGCTCCCAGCTTCCAGCCCGGCATGATCATCCAGCCCGAAAAAGACTACGAGAAGGCTGGTTTGGTACGCGGCGACACCTATACCGTCAAAGAAGCGCTTCCCGGTAATGTATTAGTGCTGTCTGCTCCGGACGGATCCCGCTTGACGATCAACCCCCGCAAGGCAACGAAGCTCAGCGTTTACAAATCCGAAAAGCCTGAGCTGTCACCGGGCGACCTGATTCGCATCACCCGCAACAATCCGTCACTGGACATCACCAATGGCGACCGTATGCGCGTGACGGCTCTTGAGACTGGCTTTATTCACTTGGAATCGGTCAAGCAGCGGGACGGAAAGCCAGAGCGCGTGGTGAAGCTGGCCACCGACAAACCTTTGCACCTTGAACATGCATATGCGGCGACCGTTCACAGCGCCCAGGGCCTCACAAATGATCGGGTAATGGTTTCGATCAACACAGAGAGCCGTACCACATCCCTAAACCTGTTCTATGTCGCGATCAGTCGTGCGCGGCACGAAGCACGGATCTATGCGGACAACATCAAAAAACTACCCGAAGCGATTTCCAAACGGTACGACAAAACCACTTCCCTGAGCTTGCAGCGCGAGCGCGAGGCCTTACGCAAGGAGCAGAACCGCGTTCGGTCAACAATGGTTGACGCAGCACTTAAACAGCGCGAACTGGAGCGCAAACAGAAAGCGCCACGGAACCAGCCGGGCGATGGTATCGGACGTGCAGGCTAATGCTGAATCGAACGCGACCGTTACCGGTTGCTTTCGGTTGCAGATAGCCATTACTTTACTATTTCAATTCAGGGAGTAATCACATGAAAGGCGTCGTATACAGCCCACCCGGTGCGGGTCTGCCGTACATTGCTGTAGTGCTGGTTGACGGTGAGGTTTTGGTATCCAAAACCGTTTCGTCGATTGCTGCTGGTGAAGCCATGATCGCCAAGGTTTTCAGTGATTTCGCGGCCGCAAAAGCGCGAGGCGAAATCTAATTCATAGGTGATGCAGTTCCAGCAAAAAACCCGCCGAAGCGGGTTTTTTTGTGTCTGCTGAATGTGCATTCTCGCATGCGAGAATGCAGAGGCGTTATCTACCCATCCCGCCAAACCCTCTAGGCTGGTGTTCATGGGGCTTTGTGGTCATTTCCATGCGGTCTTTTACGATGCCCACGTTTGCTGAAAAAGGGTAACGAATCGACAGGTCTTTACCCGGCGTCATTTGCCCTGAGTGGCTGAACTGCAACCCTGTCCGCATGTGTTCAACGTGATAGGTTCTGGTCCCATCTGTTACGGCCTGAATCACCATATTCTCACGCATGGCAACGACCTTGCCCTCATACACCTTGCCGATTTCCGGCGTCATAAGCTGGGGATAGTCTGCCTTGCTAGTCGGCATGCTCAGCTCAGACTTCTCGCGCTCCATGGACTCCTTGAAGGCGTGCTTGAATTCAGCGGCGCCGGGCATGTTGTCAAAGGGCAGCTCCTTGTAGATTTGGCCTTTCTCGTCACCTGCCCCCGCGTACAACTTCGCTTTCCCTTCGGGTGTCTTCATGATCACCGTGGAATCAACGGCCAGCGCAGCCTTGTGCCAGGCTTCGCCCGCTTTGGCCGGATCCGTAAATTCAAGCCCAGGTTTGCCCTTTTCGAAGACGTGATAGACGGTTTCGCCAGTGTTTTTTTGCATGTGCTGGTTCCTCGTTTTAGTAGTTGGATTGCACTGCACGGCCTTGATCCCAGCGGCTTTGCCAATGGGTCAAGTAGCGCTGCGCCAGATCCGCGTCATTCCAAACCACAAGCGCGTTTTCGCTGTTTTTCTTATCGGCGGCGGCTGTGAAATTGAAACTGCCGGTTTCCACGGCAATGCCATCCACGACAAAGAATTTGTCATGATGGATTGGGTAAACATCGACGGTACAGGTCGGGATTCCGGCCTTGGCCAGCAAGGTCAGCGCATGGCTACCGGCTTGGCCCCGGCGGTCCTCGAAATTGCTGCGATAGTCCGCTACCACCGCCACATCGACGCCACGCTGTTTGGCTTCGATCAAAGCGCGGGTCACGTCTGGATTGGTAAACACATAGGCTGAAAGCCTGATGGAGCTGGTAGCGGCTTGGATGGTGTTCAGGATCAGCGTTTGCGCTGACCCTTCTGGCGAAAAGCCCCCCTCAATACGGCGTGGCTCGGGGTTAGGCAGATCGGTGGCACTGGCAAACGGCGTTGTGGCAGCCGCCACCGTTAGTACCAGGGCGAGAATGCTGTACTTCGCTGTCATCAAAAACCCCTCTGAACCGGACCCCAAATATCGTTGGCTTTCCGCTTCTCTTCTGTATCGTCCTTGCACTCATTCAGCCATTTACCCCGTGCTTCTTTTGTTCGACTTGGGCTGAAATGACCATGCTTGTATTTCTCAATATCGAAATATTGGTCGATGTACTTATTGCAGTCGTCATCGCGGATTTTCCCGATCACGCAAAGCGCCGCTCCGCAAGCATCCGGGTCGCTTCGGTCATCCCCTGCTTGCGGTTCTGCTAACGCTGCACCGGACACCAGCAGCCCCCCGAGGAAGGCCAAGATCATTTTGTTTTGCATATTTCCCCCTATTTCTCGCATGCGAGAAAATCAGTTGATGATTTGTACGAAGGACGGTGCCGACTGTTGCGGGTTGGCCTGACGTTCGGATTTTCGGGCTGCTGGTTTTGGTCGATGGAACTCAGCGACCGGCTCAGATCCTTCCTCATCACCGGTATTCAAAGCGACCTGTACAGATGGCTTCGTCTTGTCGTCTGGCTTCGTCTCTGCCGTCTCGGAATCAGTCGCGGCGCTCTCAGGAGCCTCCGCATGCTGTTTTGCAGCGCGATCCACTGTGACTATCACCCACTGCTCATTTGCTACCTGAGCGGCCCTGCGTGGACGTACAGGCGCATTTGAGCCTCTAGTCGAGGAGGCGGCGACAGGTGCCGCTTCCTCGCCTTCAATGGCCTCGATGGCGGGCACGATAGGATCGACCTTGTTCGGATCAAGAGCGCGGCTGACAACCTTTTGCACATAGCTCGGATCACCCGGCTTGTCAGGCACAAACCCGCGACGATCATTGCCGCTGTAGTAGCGCGACAACGCCTTGCGCACCGCCTCTTGCTTGTTTGGCGTGGTCGCAAGTGCATCTGTGTAGTAACCGACAAACAGCTCGCTACTCACTTCGAGGTTGCGGCAAGCGTCGAACAGCTCATCTACGGTCAGCCCCATGGCACGAATATTCTTGATGTTGAACTGGCCGATACCTACGGAGAAGTTGTATCCCTCGCGCTCCAGCTGTTCAGCCGTCGCATTGGCTTCGGCCCGGGTTTTCGGCTGACGCTCCAGAACGGCGTCCACAACACCAATTGCATACGGGTTGTAAGTCGATTCATTGCCAACCAATGCATTCAGCGTTTGATGGTTGACCTTGGGCGCGCACTTGGTGGCAAGCTCGGAGAACACGACAGGTGCCGGGATAGTGGTCGCGGCATCATCAGCAATCGCAGTACCGGCAATGCATGCCAAGGCCAGAGCCGCTAGGGAGAATTTATGCTGCATAGGAAACAACCTCCGATCCGTATTGGACTTCGGTAATGAACCTGCGCCCGTCAAAGCCGTACTCCCACTGGATTACGACATCCACCAGGTGACGGGCATATTCGATAATTTGGGTATTGGTCATTTCGGCACCGCCGCGTGCAGCCATGGAGGCCAAGCGCTCAAACATCATCGAAGGCGAATCCGCGTGGATCGACGACAGCGAACCGCTATGGCCCGTATTCAGCAGCTCAAGGAAGGGGAACGCCTCACCACCTCGAATCTCACCCATGATTGCCCGGTCGGGAGTCAGACGCAGAATCGATTCGAGCAGATCAAACGGAGTAACCCGCGCACGCCCTTGGCCACCACGCGAGTAGATCAAATGGACCTTGTTCTGCGTGGCCAGATTGATTTCGCGGGTGTCCTCGATGCTGACGATTCGTTCTTGCGGGTCGATGTGCTGCAACAAGCTATTGAGAAATGTCGTCTTACCAGCGTTAGTGCCGGCAGAAATCATGATGTTTTTGCGGGCTTTCATGATCCCAATGAAGAACTGCTTCCACTGACGATCCCGCATCAGATCGCGCAAGTGCGTATCCGAGTATTTAGAAGAGGTATGCGCGACGTTGATCCGGTCGAATGCGCCTGACGCCTCGTAATCTTCCAAGGTCATGAGTTTCTGACCTGGCTTACGAATGGTGACAATGCCCCCGACGTGTTGCTCCACCGCAGGAGCCAAGACCACTTGCACGCGATAATCACCGCGCTCGCTATCGGGCACATTGTCGTCAAGGTTGATCGGGATCCGCCCGGACAGGATCGGGGCGTATGAATCAACGTCCTGACCTGTGTGAGCAGCGATAACCTGAGCCAAGGAAACGATCAAGGGCATTGTGACGCCCTCGACCATGATCGGACTCATGAAGCGCTGGCCACGTTTGCCTACCCAAACGTTGCCAGGGCCATTGATGGCAATTTCTGTCACTGCTGGATCATCGAGCAGCGGAGCCAGGTTCAGAAGTTTTGCGCGAAACGATGCAATCTCAGACATGACCGGCCCTCACTGGATGTATGTAACGCCGCCGTTATTGGCGTGTTCGACTTCTTCCTTGTACTGGGAAGAAAAATCCAGATCGCGATTCAGGTAGATAACGACCCGCGAACCATGGGGCACTGTTAGCGATGGCTGAATGCTTGCGTAGCGGCCAAGGATGGTCTGCGCAGAGTCAGCCGCAGCCTCTTGCACTTCGGTGCGATAGTTCGATCCCGAGTTTTCCTGATCACTGCTGCTTACGCCGGTATTTGAAGCCCCCGCGCCAATGATCGAAACGGCAGCTGCAACCCCAAAGATTTGTGCCCAGTGGTTGTCTACGATGCCACCTTGACCGGCAGAACCGAGTTGATCAGTACCACCACTGTTGATCGGCACTTCCATGGCTGGCCGACCCGACAGGCTTGGCGTACGCAACCAGTTCCAAATGGTGAACAGACGTTCTTGTCCGGGCTTGAGGCTTGCGTTGTAGCTGCCGCATACAGTCGAACCCCACGGGATCAAGACACGGCGTCCCTCAGCTGCATAAACGTCTCGCTGCGTGCTCACGCACACTTGCCCAGGAAGATCGCTTTTCGCACGCGGTTGTAGAACGGCGTCGATAGTCGCCCCTTGAAGAACCTTGAATTCAAGGTCTTTCATGGCGCGAGCTTCCGAAACTGGTACACCAGACGAGAACGTTGAAGATGCAAACGCATCGTTACTGTTCACCGGGCCGTTACTGCTGCGCGAAGCACCACCAAGGGAAAGCCCCGAACCACTTTGACCGGCTGCCCCCTGACCAGCAGGGGCACCAGCTGCGCTACGTCCACCGCCGCTGGAGGCAAGAATCGAGGAACGCTGACGCGCAGCGAGCATCTTTTCGTGCTCAAGCTGCTTTTGCAGCTCCAATTGCTGACGGCGCTTCTCAGCCTCGGACATGCCACCGGACGACTGTTGTTGAGCGTTGACCGTTTGCCGTGGGGTTTGCCCCTTCGCACCATCATTGGAGACGGGTGCTACCTGCGCGGGTTTGCGTGGCGGTGCCGGATCGAGGACTTTGCGAGATTCAGAAATCATGACCTCACTGCTGCCGCCCTTCCCTTTTTCGGGGCTGTCGCCGCTGTTCTGGAGCCAGTAGACGAAGCCACAAACGGCGACTGCGGCAACCATAATTGCAATGCCGCTTCGCTTGTTGCCAGATCCACCGGACTTGAGCATCGAGTTCGATTGCGACTCGTTCCACTCTTTAATTTCTTCCTCGCGAGTCTTTTCGCGGTCGGCTGGTTTGTTGGTCTGGTCGCTCATGGTTATGCACCTCCGCCGTCGCGCGCACCACGGGTCACGGTGCGCTTGTAAGGGTTGGCCAGGTTCTCGATGCAGACATGCGCGTTACCGTCGCGCAGTACAAACATGCTGGCAGTGCGTTCAACCATGATGTAGTTACCCTCTCTCCGCTTGTTGACGAGTGCTTCCGTGCCGTCCGGCATCACCATGTAGACCTGCGGCATGTCCTCGCCTTTTTTCAGCAGGAATTTGGTGAACTCGCCATCGTCCATGGCGGCTGTCACGCCAATCGAATCTTTATCGCCAGAGAAGCCGTAGTTGATGTTCGGCTCACTGGATGAAGCCGTGTACGCGACCTTCGGGCTACCCTTGGACTGGGCAAAGCTGGTCACGCGGCTGCTTGGATATACAAAGCGAACCAAGTACGACTGACCTTTTTGCGATTTGGTACTGTTGAGCTGGAAGTAGTAAGTACGCTTTGAGGTAATTACGGTCAGGTTCGTTTTTGCGTTGTCTTCTACCGGTTTCAAGAATAGGCGGTTTTCATAAGTCACCGTCTGCCAAGCAATGGTGTCGCCCAGGGCAACGACCTTCACCATTTCATCAGGTTCAAATTCGATAGAAGTCTGATAGTTGTATGTGCCAACCAGTTCGTAAACCTGATTTGGATCGAACGGGACCTGTTTCACCCGCTCATCAGTGATAAGGGAAGTCGGCAGCTTGGCCGCATGAGCAGGCAAGATAATTGCGCCCATTGAGATTGTCAGGGCAATAGCTGTCACTTGCGGCAATGTCCGAATGTTCATATCAGTTTCCTATAAGTTGAATGAGTTACTGGCGGCTCAGTTCTTCATTCTTGCGGTAAGTTGTAGCGACAGTGCCCAGCGGATTGACCCAACGGTCGCCCAGCTTGCGCGGTTTCAGCGTGTGCGTGAGTTTCACAGTTGCAACGTACTTGGTTTGTACAACCTTCGACGTGGGTGTTTCGTGGTAATTCGAGTTAAAGGAAACCTGATAGATGTCACCAAGTTTGGTTATCCCGTAAGCCTGCGCGGAAATCCAAGATTTCTCACTGAGGTGAGCGTACGGATTGTCAGGGTTATCCGGGCTGATCTCCTGTTCATATTGGCGAGCCACTTCGGGGCTGGAAAACAGGTGACATACGTCTGACATCTCTTGCTTCATTCGCGGATCGAAAGTGTTGCAAGCATTGATGAACGTATACAGATCGGATTCGATTATCGATTCCTCTGATGTCACGTTGTCCTTGTCCACAATGCGCTGTTTTAGCACTTCACCATCGGCACCAATCACAGTCACAACCGGAATGACGGTGTGGATGTCAGACAGGACCACTACAGCTACCGCCAAGCCAAGGATCGCAACTGCGTCCAGCGTCCTACCGAAGATAGCCCGGTTACGCTCTTGGCGAACCTTGCGGCCCTCGACCAACTGTTTGCGTCGAGCCTCTTCATCATTTTTCAGTGTCCTATCCATTAGCGAATACCTGCACTTCTGATAGCCATCATCACCAGTGATCCACCTTGCACGGTCGCGCCTGACGAGAGCGCAGCGGCCCAGCCTCGTACCTGCAACATGCAAATCACCAAAATGCCCACAACGATCAGTAGCGTGCCGTACTGCTGTGCAGTGATCAGCGCTGCATCTGAAATCGTTGCTGCTTTTGTCACTTCGTCAATTGCATCGCCAAAGGCCGCATAACCGAACCTAACTATGGCAATCGACATCACATAAACCAGCGTGAAATTCAGCATTTTGCTCAGCCAGTTCATTGCCCACTGGCGAGTCCCTTGGAAGAAGAAGAAGCCAACCATTACCGGCATGATCGCCATGCAGATGGCAGCACCAAATTTAGCGATCAGCATGTTCAGCAGTGCGCAGACAAACAGAATGCAGTTGACCAGGAACAGGCCATAGCCCATCAAGATCATTCCGAACTGTCGCCAGCTCACATTCATCAGCGTGCTCGAAACCTTGCCAATATTGACGTACAGCGCATCAAGCATTGTCGTGGTTGAACCGCCACTCATTACATTGGCTGCAAGAGACTCTGTAGCAGCAGCCCACGCGGTATAAATCATCGAACCGCCTGTGCCCCAGTTCAGGCAGGTGAAGACCAAAATGGTCAACATGGCTCGCTTGCCGAAGTCCCAAGGATCGATACCTTGGCGACCGCTATACACCGAGTACCCCAACGTCGCCCAGTACGCGACCGCTGTAACGTACACAGCAGGCGATACAAGGTTGGCAAGGTTGGGAAACACCTCGGCAACGAAGCGTGTAGACACCTCATCAGAAGCGCCTACTAGACCCTTAAGGGTCATGACCGCCATGGAGCTGCCCCGTAAACGGTTTTGAAGTGAGAAATCACTTCGGCTTTGCGGAAGTCCTCAGCGGTCAGTTGCTCCCCTGTCTCGGCTTGAATCTCCTTCGCAGTTTTCTCCATGCACCCACGCTTCAAGGCACCACCGTAGGAGGAAGACTCCATGTAAATTTCGGCAAAGCAGGTGCCAGGGAACCAGCGGCTAACATCGTCCTTTTTTGCCGTCAGCAACGGATTTCCACCGCTGACGGCAGGCGCGTTTTCGCGGGTGATAGGTGCCTTGTCATCGCTACTGGTTCGGAAGAATGTCGAACTGTTGATGTAGACCAGCCCGCCAGCAACTCCTACCGCAATGATGATTGAAGTGATGTTGACTGCGTTCCACTTAAACATTGCTGGTCTCCTTGTCAGCCGGGGCCACAAACGGGGTGAACGTGCAGGCACAAGGCGACTTGTCCAGCTTCCCGGTATTGGTCACGCAGCCAGAAGCAGAGGTTACGACAACGGCGATCAGCAGCACTTTCCACAGTTTCTTGACCACCCAAAGGGGTGCCCATACGGGGAACAAAACGACTTTGAGGATGAAGGCGAACGCTTTCATGGTTACTCCTTTTCTCGCACGCGAGAATTATTGGTCAGTCCACTTGTAGAACTGCTCGTTGTCCGAGGTGGCTTGGTTTTCTGCGTTGTTCAGATTCGCTTGCAGGTTCATGTTCAGCGCTGCGAGCTTTGATTGCGCAGAGGTCAACATGCCGTTTTCAGCAGCGATTCTGTTTTGCAGATCCGCCGCATCTTTAGCATTCACGGTCGTATCGACCTTGCTAGACAGGGTTGCCAGGTTGTTCAGGTGTACCTGCACCTCGCTATACAGAGCGTCACCACCAGACATCGCAGCACGTACCGAATTGGAGCTAAGTTGGTAGTCCTGCGCACGCTGGCCCTCTGGGTTGTTGAACAACTCTTGTGGCAAGGTGTTGATCAAGGTTTCGTAGTACGACTGTTTACTGCCGTATGCCCCCGAACCCTGTTGTGCAACGACCTCTTGCCATGACCCAGGAACGACCGAAGCCGAATCGATGGATTCATTCAGGCCGATTGAACCGCGACCGTACGAGCCTTCGAGGTTTTCGAGGATGCCGGTCTGCGTCTCATACTGCTGCTTGAGAACCTTGAATTGCTCTTGGAGCTGGAGCAGTTCTTGAGCCATCGCGGCAGCGTTTGCGTAGTCGAATGTAGGAACACCCGCGTGTGCTGTACCACCGAGCGCGAGAGTGACCGCTGTAGCAAGGCCTAATTTCTTTATACGAGCCATCATTTGACCGCCTTCATGTTATGGGTGTTTTTCGCTTGGGCTTCTTCCATGAAGACAGGAACCCACTGTTCAGGATCATCAGTGCCGAGGCGTTCAATGATCGATTCCATCAGAGCTACGCCAACATCATTCGAAGACAGCACCGGGATAAACTCAGGAAGTCCCGAAAGATCGAAAACGGCGCGAATAGATTCCTTGCCACGGCGAATAAGGAACTTTCGCGATGCAGGTCCAATTTCACGAATCCACTTTCTTTCCATTACTGTTAGGTTTTGGTGATCTTCATCGGTAGCACCATCGTTTGACAGATAGATCTTTGTCGCACTTTGTTTGTCGATTGAATCTGTTTCGCTACGGAAGTATTTAGCATCCGGAGTAACGAAAATAAGCAGGCCGTTTTTACGGCGAATCTGCATGATGAAGTTGTCGATACGCTTCTTCCAATACTCGTTCTTAACAAGGTTTTGACCCTCTTCAAGTACCAAGATAAAAGGCGTACCGTCCATTGCCATTTCAATGCGGTGCAGTGGGTAGCTCATCAGAACAGGGAGTTCTGGACGGGCCTCACCACCTTTGAGCAGTTCCATCATTTCAAAGCAGTAGTACCGCGACTGATTCAGGTCAATCGAATCTTCGACGTTATCGAACACACCGGCATTAGCCCCGATCACGTTTTTAGCACCGTGCCAGATAGCCATGATGTCTGCTAACTCACCCTGACCGTAGACCCACGCAACATTGCGCAAGCGCCGATCCTGATACGGCAGCGAGTAGTTTTCATCAACCAAACGCTTAAAACGTTTGATGTCGTCGGCACCCGCATCCGTGGTTGCATAGCAAGCTCGCATCAGCACTTGCAGATCCACCAGGAACGCACGGTTTTCAGGCGTGTCATCCAGTTTGAACGGATTCCACTTCATACCGCTATGCGGAGACAGGGTTGTGTGTACACCACCCATTGCCTTCATGAAGACCTTGGCACCGTAGCGGTTGTCGAACCAGAAAACCCGAGGCTTAGCCTTATCGGCCTGCGCGATCATCATCGCAAGCAGAGTGGTTTTACCCGAGCCGGTATCAGCGGCAATCGCAGTGTGCCCTGCAACCATCCCTTCAAGCTCGCGGTGGAAATTGAAGTAATAGGCAGTCCCGCTTTCAGTCTCGAAAACAGTAATTGCCGGTCCCCACAGATTCCCGTCACGACGACCAATTGCGAAGTTATGCAGCGATGCAAACCCAGAGAAATTGGCGGACTTGATTTTTCCTCGGCGGCCTATCAGCGCTGTGGACTGACCGGGCAACTGCGACCAAAAGAAGGTTTCGGCACCGATCCACTCGCGAACCGATTTGACGTTCAAGTCGATGAAGCATTTCTCAACCAGACTCACATCACGATCAAGGTTCTTGATGTTCTCCTTGCGGTTGGCTTCGCTGTCCATGGGCAACGACGGTGTGTGTACGAAGATAGTCAGATGGTGCCAGCCGTTTACCGAATCACCACGACGCAACTCTTTGAGGTTGTCAGTGATTTCTTGAGTGTCATCACTGGCAACACCGTACTTATCGGCCACAGACAAACGACGCTGTTCGTCGGTCAATTGCGACTCAGCCGCGATCCGGTCTGTGAAGAAGAACGACTGCGTAATGATGAATTCAACCGGCTGCTGCATGAAGTTGTTCATCATTCGCGACGGAGTACGGCGCGGCCACTCGGCCATGCTCAAAAACGTACCGATACGTGAACTGGTACTGCCGCGCACTTCACACAGAGTCGCTACAACCTGAAAATTCAGCCGTGCGTAGGGCAACTGATCGCACATTTTCAGATCGCTCACCGGAACCTTACGATCCTCAAGGTTGATCAAGTAATGCAGGAACGTGGCGATTTCTGACCATTCATCACCCAGGTAATCCACGACTACCTGAGCTGGATATTGATCATGGTCGCCATGGTCTTTTTTGAACTCTTCCCAATTCCACCGGAACCGCTTGATCGCTTCAAAAGCCTGAGCGCGACTAACGGTTTCGGTTTCATACTCTGGCAGGCGATGGATGCCCAATCGACGCGCCCCGTAATCACCCAGGCCACTCAGGAGCAAACCCGATGCTTTGTACAGGTCTGCCGCCATCGCCTCGTAGCTTTCCGGATCCGCAGCGGTGGGCTTTGTACCAGTGAGCAAAGCGATACCACGATCCATGACCCCAGGCACACCAGCTCGGAAGCGCGTTCTTACCAGCGAGATATAAATCTCGTTGATATAGAACCCCTGCTGAACATACCGCTCGCGCCAAGCATCGTTAAACCGTTCTGCGAACCATGTATTGCCCTCGCCTTCCACATAATCGAAGATTTTGCGGCGAACCGTATGGACGTAAAGGCCAAGGTTACTGGACGCGATACTGCGCAACATGGTGTTTCGGCGGCGCTCGAATTGCTTCACTTGTGCTTCGGACAACGAGTCGAAGTAGAGGCCGTCAAGTTTGATAACTTGAACGAGAGCGCTTTCTTTCGTGATCACCGTATTGTCATCGTAAGGGATGTCATACGGAATGAACTCGCTAACTTCAAGCTCATGCAAGTCTTCTTCGGAGCCGTTAGGCTGTTGAACGCCCACGGAAAGATCGAGGTTGCGCGTCAACTTTTTAAACATTTTGTCAACGAGGTGCATAGCTTCGATACCCCCACAGGCGCTTATTACGTGAACCGCGAACTTTCGTTACGGCCCAAAGAACACCAAACAAGTAGATGTCTTTGGAACAGATATAATAAGTCACTCCGAACATGAATGGGATTGCAGCAATCAGCCACAAGTTCTTGAATACCATTGCCGCAATGAAGGGCAAGAATAAGCTGACAAGGATGCTCGACAGCGTAAATGGGCCGACCATGGATGGCCGGGCCATCGCAACCACAAGCACCTCACCCTCATCAGGCTCGTGCTCGTTGTTTGTCATATCGAGGTAGCCGCTCCGTTCTTGATTTGAGTAACAAAGTTCGGTGCAAAGAACACGATGAACACACCTGCGCATGTCCAAAAGAACGTTGACCACTCGATGCGACCCGACTTAGCGCGCATGCCTTGGATCGCGATTGCAGCGATGCCCAGGTAGTAGCCCAAGTCAAAGATCAGGAAGTTGACCGTCTGTTTGATCAGGTTGGTCAGAGGGGAGAAGTCAACATCAGCGTTTGCGTACTCTGGCAGTGCTGCGAACGCCAATACACCACCAAGTAGCAAATACTTCTCTGCTTTGGCCGTCCAGTCTTGGCGCATGTGCGCATTGTGGTTGAGGCCGTTGCGGGGTTGAAACCACTGGCGAAGGGTTTTAGCACCATCGGTGATGGACTTGCGCCAAGTGGGTTGTTTGGTTGTTGCTACATCAGTGTTTTTGCTACCAATTCCGAGTTGCATGATATGCCCTCATTAAGTCATGACGGGGGTTTCCCGTACGTTACTGTTATTGCGTTATCCGGATTGTTAGGGCATGCCTCTTTAATGAAGTCGATAGCGGTCTCGGGATTCGTAAACAAACGAGTCTTCCCTAGCGCTGTCACTACGGTAAAAAACTGTCCAGTAGATGGACTTTCAATTATCAGCACCCATTTCCGCGTGGAGTCCTGCCAACGCTCATGCAGGTGAACTCGGTAGTCGGGCTGGGCCACGGCGAAGGTCGCCAGGTCTTTTTTGTCTAGGGTCTGCATCACGTCCTCGGAATAGCTGGAAGCTAAAAACAGACGCGATATTGGATTCCCTGACGATTTTCTTCTAGATCCCACCTCGCATTTTCTTCCTCTTCCGAGTTTTGTTTGACGTTTTGCGTGTTTCGTGACTCACAATATCCAAAACGTTTCATGAAATCAATTTTTCGTTAAAGGTTTTTTGTTTCGTGTGAAGGAAATCACTTAGCTCCGCCGTGGGAATCGGCGTTCCGAGCTGTAAGTCGGGGGGCTAAGTGATTGAGCGCGCGACGAATATCCTTTCTGTCTATTACGCGTTGGGTATAAGGCGTCATGCCCGCGTTGAGGGTTTGGCAATTACAGAATGTGTCCAAGGGCTGGACATCGCGGGGTAGACACCCCGAATGGAATTTTTCTCAATTCTGTTACACGTTACGGATGAACGGTCATCAGACGACTTGGCAGTCAAAGGGGGGAAAGGCGGAATCAAGCAGGGCGGGGAGCTGAATGGTTTAAGCAGATCGGAGGTAGGCCAGGAGCCGCCCTGGCTTACCTCCTAAACCATCATTTGAATCACCGCGCAGGAAACTGAACCCACGGCGACAGGCGATGGCTGCCGCAGATGCTAGCAGCCCTCCCCCGCCCGATTCTCGCATGCGAGAAATTCCATAAGTAAACCCCAAGAGGTATTGACTTATCTATTTACCTTAGCCAATATTGATCCATGTTCACTTAACGGCCAAGCCGGAGAAGACCATGAAAACCACCACCGTAGCGAACCAGAAAGGCGGCGTAGGCAAGACCACCTTAGAGATTCACCTTGCATTGCTTGCCGCCGAACAGGGTAAGCGCGTGTTGGTCGTTGACCTTGATGAAGGGGATCTTTCACAGTTCTTCGATGCGATCGAAGACGACGATGAAACCCCGTACTTGATGTCGAGTCAGCTTTTTTCAGATGAGCATGAAGGCCGTGTACCCCGGCAGGTTGCGCCGAACGTATGGCTGATTGAGGCCGATGTTCCGCTGCTAGACGTAGACGATATGGATCTGTCAGTGGTGCATAACCTCAAGGGCGCGTTGAAGCGCTTCGAGAATGACTTTGACCTGTGCATGATTGATACCCCTCCGAACTTGCAGCGCCGCATGGTTGCGGCACTGGTGGCATCTGATTGCGTGGTAGCACCGTTCAACATCAGCAAATTCACGCTGTCCAGAATGCCCAAGCTCATGACCACCATTGAGACTGTGCAAGATGCATTCAACCCTGCCCTCAACTTTTTGGGCTTTCTCCCCAACATGGTCAACAGCCGCAGTCCTGACGAAATCGACGCATTACCAGGACTTCGCGAAGGCTACGGCGATTCGATGTTTGCAGAGCAGATCATCTATCGCCCTTGCATAAACAAGTCGTTGGCCAGTGGCAACCCAGTTTGGGTAAAAGCCAATGGCAGCAGCCAGCGCGTGGCAGGCCGAGAAATGAAGCAGGCCTGCAACGCCATCCTTTCCAAAGTATGGGCAGCTTGAGGACACCGACATGACCAAGACAACTACACCATCAAAAAAGAACGCCTTCGGCGCTGCCATCACCAAACTCTCAGACTTGCAGCGTAAAAAACCGGTCGTTCAAGAGGGTGAAATGATCGTCAAGATCAGCCCCGGCCAAATCGAATGCAAACCGCAGATCCGCTCAAAAAATAATCCCGGATTTACCCCCGAGTCCTTGATGGAGCTGGGCGCTGACATCGAGGCCAACGGGCAAGAACAACCGGCAGTCATCCGGCCTCATCCAAACCCTGAGAGTGGCTTCGATTATGAAATGGTCGCCGGGGAGCGTCGGCAACGTTCTTGCGCGCTCAAAGGGCTTTTGCTCGATTGCGTCATCCGCGACCTTACAGATCAGCAGGCCAAGCGCATCCAGCGGTCTGAGAACGTTCAACGTGAGGGACTGACTCAGCTTGAAATTGCGCTGGCCCTGAAGGCCGACAAGGAAGAGTTGGGCACCCTGCAGGCGGTTGCAGACGAATGGAACAAGGGCCTCAATTGGGTTGCCGAGCGGCTGAAGTATCTGGAAGTGATGGAGAAAGACGGCATCGGTCGGGCCGCCGTAGAGTCCGGTGTTACCGCTGACGTTTCGCTGGTAAACGATTTGAATAGACTGGAAAACATCGACAAGACCGCAGCCGCGGAATTGCTCAGTCGTGCAGAGAATGACCCTGAACTGAATCTGCGCAACGAAGTGCGTACCGGGCTGAAACGCGCCAAAGCAATTCGAATTACCAGCCCCGGGAAATCGAAAGGCAAAGCAGGCAACGACGACACTACCCAGGCCAAGACGGCACCAACGCCGGAACAACTGATTGCACAGCTCAATGAACAGATCTCTGTTCAGGCCGCGCAGATCAAGGCGCTGGAAGACGAGAAGGAATATCTCGCAAACGAATTGCAGGAAGCGCGTCAAAAGCTGGCTGGTAGTTGGAACCCTGAGCCATGACACAAGCAGGAAAAGCAGCTGACCAAGACCTACGCGTGCCGCTCGATGCCTTCGAGCGGATACGCAATTCCTCCGACACACGCATGCACGACAAAAGCTTTGACGTGGCTTTCGAAATCCTTGTGGAAGGCAAGAAACTCAGTGCTGTCGCATCTGCTCACGGCGTATCCAAACAGCGTGCATTGGCGATTCGCGACAAGGTGTATTCAGCGTATTTGCTCCAGGCACCGGAAGGTTGGGCTTACGCGCAGATCTGCGCACCTAAACCCATGATCGAACGCTTTGTTAGAGAGGCTGACGCAGAACGTTTGAAGTATTGGCAACAAAAGGCCGTAACCAAGGGGGATCCATGACCCTGCTATTCAAAACGGTTGAATTCCAAACCGGCTCCTGCTCGTTTGGGATTGGAGTGGTTGTTGAAGTCAATTACGACACTGAGGAAGTCAAAGTGCTGGAGGACGGCGGCGATTTCTGGCGTGGCCAGCTCGACCAGGTGTCACTAAGTGAAAATGATTAGGAAAGACAAACCATGAAAAACAAACTGCTCATTGCATTCGCCCTGCTATCCATTGCTGGCTGCAATGATAACCCCGGCAGCAGCTATACCGCTCCCAAGGCATCTGAGACTAAAGCCTGCCTTCCTGTCTCATCTGACTCAATGCTCGCCTATGACTCGGCAGCGCTTGCGAAGGCTGACTTCTGCCTGCCAGCAAATCAGATTCTTCAAGAAATGATCATTTCCGACTCGAAGAACTGGGCGACCTCATATCGCAATGGCGATACCAAGGCCAACCGTATTGCTTT
This sequence comes from Pseudomonas sp. Bout1, assembly GCF_034314165.1. Classification (GTDB taxonomy): domain Bacteria; phylum Pseudomonadota; class Gammaproteobacteria; order Pseudomonadales; family Pseudomonadaceae; genus Aquipseudomonas. The sequence goes on from NZ_JAVIWK010000002.1 coordinate 40,566, forward strand.
CGCAATCAGCGGCCCCGATGCGTCCATGGCAACCGTGATGCTCAAGACTGACAAACAAACGTTCCGGTTTGCGTTGAAGCCTGCTGCGATCAAGTGACGGCACGGTTATGACCTTCGAAACTTTTGACCAGACAGCTCCAGTTTCACGGTTTCTCGCATGCGAGAACGATAGGGTGGCTGACTGGACCCGCATCGGCGTGCCGCGTTGGTACGACTGCAAACTGGGGACCATGGGCGATAAACAGCTTGCCGCGATCACCGGCAGTACCAGAGGCAAAATTCGATACCGCCGCGAGCTGTTTAACATTCCCGCATGGAACATCGGCATTGCCATTGCGCCCTACAGCCACCTGCTTGGGTGCAGATCCGATGCAGAAATAGGCCGTAAGGCTGACGTTTCACCATCCAGCGTAAAAACGTACCGCGAATCGCTGGGTATCAAGGCACACACCCGCGTTGCACCAGGTCAGCGCATACCGGTCGGCCATTTGATCAAGCCATACAGCGCCCTGCTGGGACTGATCGAGGATGAACCGTTAGCCACCCTATCGGGAGTCACCGTGAACGTGGTCACTGAGTTGCGGGAGTCACTTCGTATTGCTCCGTGTAAGCCATTGCCCCAGCGGGACCCCCTGCCCTCAATTGAAAATTACGTTGGTCCGCTGCTTGGTTATGAGTCCATGTTCTACACAACCTCAGACGCCAAGATTAGCCGCGCAACCGGTGTGCCGATCACGATCATTGAAAAGCGCCGGCTGTCACTTGCCGTGCCGCTATATCAACGTAAATCGCGTCTAACGCCCTATGAACACTTACTTGGCTTGGTTTCTAACAACCTGCTGGCCAAGCTCGTAGGGCTGTCAGTAGCTAGAATTTATGACATACGAAAAAACAAAGGGGTATGACATGACAGTCGAACAGCTCCCATCCCATTTGCGGATCAAACACAGCTTCCCATATGACTAAATGACGAAAATAGAGATTTTCGGTCAGCCGGAAAATGCTTGGTACGATTGGCGTGTTCTGTACAAGGACGAGATTGTTAATCAGTCCAATGAAGGCTACGGGCACGATCTTGAAGCGCTTAAAGACGGGTTGAACTGGATGATCGAGTTCATTAATGGCCACAAGGAACCTGTGACCCCACCCGGCCCGTTTGGTCGCTGGTACTAGCCCATTCACCCACTGGAGCGAAGGCATGACCAATACCACAGCAAACCTTGAGGCTATGGCCGAGTGGCAGCCTTGTTAGACGATGAATCAGAGCGCAAAGACCTTGCCCTATGGCATTCACAGCTTCTTGATAAAGCGGGCACCATGCAGGCAGCTGGAGCCATTGACGATGGCGAAGCACGCGAACTGGCCGACGCCCCGTTAAGTCACTGGTCTGACACAGAATGAAGCTCCTAACAGAACTGCATGCGCTAGACGAAGACGCCCAGGAAGAAATCACACGGTATTTGGCTGACTACGACTCGCACGGCGACGATGGTGCGATAGACCATTCCCACCTCGATGATTTGAACGAACAGCTTCGGTTTGCCCGCGGTACCTATCAACGTGCGGCCCAGGCAACAGGAGCCTAGTATGTGTGGTCGATTCGTGATGTCAGATCCATGGATGAATACGTTCATGAACTTGACCCGCAAGGCGAGCTATTCGCTCAGGTCGATAAGACACCCATACAGCGCTACAACATTGCACCCGGTATGTTCAAGTGATTCACGTAGACCCGGACGGGCCACACATCAGCTCTGTTCACTGGGGTTGGAAACGTGAGGTGCAGTGGCCTAAACCGAGGATCGTGCAACCTATCAATGCGCGTATCGAAACGATTGCGAAAGGCCGCTTCTACAAGACCCTTTTCCCAGATCACCGCGCCTTAATCCCTGCCGATGGCTGGTATGAATGGGTACGTGACGAACTTGATGAAAAGAAGAAACAACCCTTCTTCATCCGCTTGAAGTCGCACAAGCCTATGTTTTTTGCAGGGTTGGCTCAGGTGCAGCAAGGCGAGTCACCCGACGAACCTCCCGGATTTTTGATCATCACCGGGGATTCAGATTCAGGGATGCTCGATGTACACGACCGACGCCCAGTCGTTCTGACCCCTGAACTCGCTCGCGAATGGCTTCAACCAAACCTGACGAAAGACCGTGCAAAGGAAAATAGCCAAGGATCTTGGCCAACCCGCGGATGATTTTGAGTGGTATCCAGTTTCAAAGGATTGTCGGCAACGTAAAAAACAAGGGCGAATACCTCATCAAATCCGTTGATTGAATAGTGTTCACCAAACGACCGTTTTCTGAACACTTTCAAAACGCTCGGGCAACCGGGCATTTTTTTAAGCTTGAGTGTCCAGAAACCCATAAACCTAACAGTGTCAAGTAAACGTGTCAGAATATGACCTTCTGATCGATCACACGGCGGGAGCAATTTATGCGCGACATCAGCGACCATTCGACACCGGATTTAATCGCTGGGGGGATACGCATCGGCTACGCCCGAGTCAGCAAGCAGGATCAAAATCTTGATCTTCAAACCGACGCGCTCAAAGCCGCAGGCTGCACCCGGATCTACAAAGAGAAAATTACCGGAGCAAAAGCCAAGGCCCCGCGACCCGAACAAGAGAACATGGTCAAAGCTCTACGCCGTGGGGATACCGTTGTCGTTTGGCAACTGTCTCGCCTTGGCCGTGATCTTCAAGAGTTAATCAGCCTAGTGAACCTCTTCCAGCAAATGGGAGTGACGTTCGAAGTGATCACCGAGAACTACGACACCTCAACTGCCCAGGGCAAATTCATGCTTGGCATGTTCGCATCCCTGGCCGCCTATGAACGTGATCGACTCATTGAGCGAACGCATGCCGGACTTGCAGCAGCTCGGGCACGCGGTCGCGTTGGAGGCCGTAAACCGAAGATCGGAGACAAGGAGCGCAACGAGATTGCCATTTTGTTAGCCAATCCCCGCATGACAGTGAAAGACGTTGCCGCCAGGTACGGCGTCAGTCGCACGACTATTTACAAGCACTGCCCTGTGAGTGAGCCAGTCGGAAGTGACTGACTAGCGAAGGCGCAGCCGTAGTCTGTCGGGCGCTTCCGACTGGCCGCTGCCGCAGGCGACTTTGACGGCCTATCAGCAACACCAGAGTGGGAGGTAATTGAGATCATAAGAAGGATGACTTCAAACCCCTTGATTTACACGGCCTCCAGAGGCGTTGGTAGCTCACTATATGGCCTAGGGTTAGGCCAGTTGATGCACTAGGGTGGTCCTCAGTTGGTGGTCTACCCTAGGTCACAGTTGGTGACCTACCCCCCTGAATGATCTACCCCTAGGTCATCCGTGCTCGATGGCCTGCAAAGTTGCTCATTAGAGAGCAAATATGATCCACCCCTAGGCCATTGTTTGACCTACCCCTAGATCATCCATGCTCGTTGGGAAACAAAGCTTGCTCGATAACAAGCAGGAATGACCTACCCCTAGGTCACAGTGTGACCTACCCCTAGGTCACAGTGTGACCTACCCCTGGGCCATATTTGCTCGATAACGAGCAAATATGATCTACCCATTGAGTTTGGATGTGGGATAAGATGCGGCTTATCAAGCAAATTTGCTTGATAACGAGCAGGTATGACCTACCCCTAGGTCACAGTATGACCTACCCCCCCTTTAGCTGAGTGAGGCCGGATGAAAGACGAAGACAAAGAGGTGCGGAATTTACATCAGCCAGCCCCTAGAGGGACATGGGTGCAGACAGAACGTGCAGCTCATGAAGCGCTGGCCGTACTGATTGCCGAAGCCCCTCGGGCAGCTCAGCTGCTGCATGTGCTCATTGCGAATATGGACAAAAGCAACGCGCTAATAGCCAGCCATGCAACGCTTGCACAGCTATCGGGAGTTTCGACCACCACCACCAAACGCGCTCTGCGTGTCCTGACCAAACAAGCATGGATACAAACCATCCAGCTTGGCGGCGACCGTGGCGGTGCCTTGGCCTATGTCGTAAACAGCCGGATAGCTTGGGCTGATAGTCGCGACAATCTCAAATACGCCCGATTCAATGCCCGCGTGCTGGTTTCGTCTGCCGATCAAGCTGACTTGGGTACTGGTGAACTGCGCGGCATTCCATCAGCTGATAAAGGTGACATCCAAATGCCCCACGGCGAAGGACTGCCCCCACCTAATCAGGATAGTTTTGATGAATTGCTGCCAGACCTGCCAGCGATTCAACTGACTAACAACGACCTCCAGTAAGGAGGATTGGCCAATGAGCGCAAAGACAAGATCAATCCCCGGCTTTGATGGCGAACGTACCGCCGTTGATGTCTACCTGGCTAAACACCGGCCTCAGAATCAAGAGACTGTCGGAAAGGGTTACCCCTTCAATCCGACGCTGCGCGAGAATTTTTCAACAACTGCCAATGAGTACCGCGAACCACTGGAAACGGAAGATTGGTGGGGCTTGCCCTACATCGAAACGTATTCGTGGGAACAGAGCGAAGCACACGACCGCAGGGTTCAAGGCTGTCACCGCGCAGAGGGTAACGAGTTCGCAATCAGCGACGATGAGCTAAACGCCAAATTGGCCAAAAGCAGGCCTACTTCTAGGAGTTGTATCCGGAAGGGAAGCTGTACAACGTCCTCTGTCTGGACGGCGGCGCATGGGATCGACCTACAGACTGGGGCACATTCCCGACGCTCGATGAAGCGCTTGAGTGCTGTGAGCTTGGGCCAGTACGAAGACGCGAAAAATAAAAGCAGGAGCGGAGGGGGTGAAACCCGCGCCCGGCAAGGCTAACGGGTCTCTTTGGCTCTGCGAAGGAGCGCAAGGCCGCAGTATATCAAAACGCTTTGGAACAGCAATGAGCGACATCGCTCCAATCCACCGCTCGTACGTACGCTGTAAGTTGCACGAGACACAGTCCCCCGGTTCGGTTGGTGACGTCATCCTTCCCATCGAAATGGAGAACAGAGTAACCGCGGATTTACGGAGTCTTTAGGACGCTTTCCAACGCATTCACGATTCGACTGCTAGAGTTCATAGGCTCTTGATAAGCAGGTTTTCGAACGACGGAACGCCTGACACTGCATTTGAGCAAAGCAATTACCCATGTGAGGGCGTGGGACCGCTTACGTCCATTACCTGCTTGAGTAGAACGCTGGGACAACTGAACGGAGAAGCAATGATGGACGAGCGAAAAATCAAAGAGGCCGCTTATGCTCTTTGGGAGCAAGACGGCAAACCTAATGGCCAAGACTTGGAACATTGGTTCAAAGCGAGCAGTAGCCTTGGAAATGACTCTCAAGAAGATGGGCAAGGTTCATCTTTGGGCGAAGAAACGCAAGATGTGGCCTTGTCAGATCATCTCGCGAACGACGAGAACGGTAAGCCTGAGGCCACCGCTAAGAAATCCCAAAGCAAAAAAGAATAGAATTCGATGCGATTTTCCGAATTTATTCTGGAAAATTTCGCGCTATTTTTACACGCTAGGGGAGCGCTTCGCGAGCGCAATGCCGACGCCCCCCCGGCAATGGATCCTGTAGGTTAAGAATCACACGACTGTGTTGACGACCGTGTAGAACTGCTGCGGTTATTGGTTGAGGCTAATCAGCAGCTCGTGTTGGCCACCTTATCAGCTCGGGAATTGCGCCAATACCTAGTACAGCTGAGAAATCTGATTTGTTTCATGAGGTGCGTGAAGCGAATGAGCAGCTAGTCATTTCTGCCCTACATGCACACAAGCTTCAGGCCCATGCCGAGCATGCATTGGCTAAGCAAAGAAATGCCTTGGCGTCCGTGGCTCATGAGATGCGTAATCCTTTGACGCCGATCAGCATGCTAGCTTAGAGGATGGTGCGGACGCCACGCGAAAAACTTCCTGAAATGTGCGCACTGATCCAGGACCAGGTGAAACACTTGTCACGCATGATCGAAGATTTGCTTGATGTTTCCCGGGCGAGTAGTGGCAAATTACGGCTCAACTACGCACATGTCGACCTCATCTGTATTCTCCGTCAAGCGATCGATGCATGCAGTCCATTGATGGCCGCGAAGAGCTTGCAATGTGAAGTGGATATTCCTGACGGGCCATTGATCGCGAATGGTGATTTCATCAGAGTTTCGCAGTCTTCACCAATGTCCTCACTAATGCTGCCAAGTACACACAAGGTTCTGGACTAGTCAGAATTATAGCTACAGCTGATATAGATCGGCTCAAGATCGTGGTATCCGACAACGGCATCGGGATTTCTTCAAAGTCCCTTCCGTTAATTTTCGACGCGTATGTACAGGATGCTCGAGCTATCGGCTTCAATGGTACAGGATTAGGAATTGGGCTCACGGTTGTCCGTGAGCTGGTTGATGCCCCACGCTGGAACTGTCACTGGAAGCAGCGAAGGGCAGGGAAAAGGCAGTCAATTCACCCTCATTTTCTCGCTACTAAACCCGCTAAAATAAAAACTTGCGCGCCATCCCACCAGACGACAAGCAGCCTTTACAGGTGACGCGTCTCCGCCACCGAACGGGCACGCGCGTGGTGAAGTGCAATGCAAACGTCTAGTCAGTGCTGACGCAGTGAGGTGGTCAGGTACGGTGCAATTTCCAACAAGCGGCCTGCGCACCGTCCTGCAGGGCGGTTTGCTCACCCATCCGCGAGTTACCAGGTGGCTCGCCGTCATCGTTTGGTAGCGCACGCCCCGATGTTCTATCCGCCGCTGTGCCTTGCCTGCAAGGTGCTTTCGCGACATATCCTCGGGCGATGAAACTGCCCTCCGGTATTCCACGACACCTTGCACGCGGCCCGTCTCTGGATAGAACGGGCTTACCGCGACCAACCGAAGCCGACGAGCAGATCCACCACCGGCAGCGCGCTCCAATGCGAAGGGGGTTTGAGGCTCGCTGCGCGTGTTAGGGGCGAATAGAGGAAACGGAAATTTGAGTACGCTAAGCGCTCTGCGCTGTCAGGTTGAGGTCGTAGAGGTGAATGCCGATGGGACGGAAGCCGGAGATGGCAGTCCCTTTCATCGGAAATTATCCATTAAGTTGACGTCAATATTATGTTGTCTCGTAGGCTGATGTTAGAATGCCACCTTCCATGAGGCCACGCTCCCAATAAAACCCGTCCGATACATCTATGGAACCTATGAAACGGCTGTTTTTTCAGTGCCGAGTACGCTGGCAAGCGTAAGCACCCCTTGCGACCAAATGGATCGGATCGGATCGGATCGGGTCTGGTGCTGGAAGGGCTTGATCGATGATCAAGATGTTTTTTGAGAAAATTGGGTTTTTCATGGTGCCTCATCAAGAGCAATTCTAGAGATCCTTAGATAGGAGACTCTACTTCAGGGTGGTATTTTGATTGAAATTAAATGCAGTAATTTTTAAATTTGGATTAATAGTACAAGTCCTGGTGCTAGTAGCGTTTTTATTCCCGGAAACGGCCGTTGTGTTGTGCTCTGATAAAAATAACATAAATTTAAGCAGTGAATTAGGATCTAATTTTAATGAAGACAAAGCCTCTTTAAGGATGAAATCAAACGAACAAAATAGCTTCTTTTCGTTAATGTCACTAGAATTTTCAAGCTTAGAAAAAACATTAGACAACGCAGATTTTAAAAATACAGACTCTATGACCGCTTGGTTAAAGTACCTGTTGGTAGCCGGTGGCTTGATGGGGCTAGTGGGATTGCTAATGATGGCTCTCCGCAGAAAAAAAACAAGAAGCATTATATCTGTAAAGCCATTCCATCTATGCTCTTTGAATCCGGTACTAGTGCCGTTATCGTATCAACCCTGCAATCAATGCGACACATTAATTAAGTATTCAAAAAATACCAAACATTTGTCAAGAATCTCGGAAATATGGGTGATAGAGATTACCATATTGAGCGCATTTGAGCGTAAGAAATCTGCAGCAGCGATTAAGGGGATGAAACTGCCGGTTATACGACTGGAAAATAATTTTATTATTGTTGGACCTTACAAAAGAAAGTTAGAAGCAGCGAAAGTAGTAGGTGATCTATATGAATCTCACAATGTAAGAGGCTGGTTAACACCGGGTAACTGATAAAACAAACATATACAAACTAGAAAAACCATTTTTTAACCGACGCTTATCATTATGTCGCATATTTCTATCAATAAACTTAAATAAAATACCCAGGCTAAGTCATCCACTGACGTGGTTTATCATATTTTTTAATCGGCTTCGATCTTCATCGGGGACGATGGTTTGAAGTCTAACTGTTTTGAGTGGGCAGACGGAAACTGGTACGTTTTTTGCTTGCGGCTATGAAGGCGCCAATTTAAAGGCTCACAAGAGAAAGCTACAGATGGTTCATGTTTTAAGCGCCTCCCAGGTCGCCTAGGCGGAACATAAAAATCGAGCTTTCCCACAATCAGATCAGAAAGTGTTTTGTAGCCCATCTCGAAGACAGAAGCGGCCACCACTGAGACTAGGAGTACGAAAATGAGCCGCATGTATCCAGTGCAGGTCATTGCTGTGACAGGAGGCAAAGGTGGCGTCGGTAAGACGAATGTAGCAGTAAATCTGTCATTGGCATTGGCCGAGCGCGGTCGGCAGATCATGTTGCTCGATGCTGATCTCGGTCTGGCAAATGTCGATGTTTTACTCGGGTTAGCCCCCTCCCAAAACCTTGCCGACGTGATTAAGGGGCGGTGTGAACTGCGGGATGTGATCCTGCAAGGCCCTCGCGGAATCAGCATCGTTCCTGGCGCTTCGGGCTGCCAAAGCATGACTCACTTAACGCCAGGTCAGCACGCGGGAATAATTCAAGCCTTTAATGATATCGACAAAAAAATTGACGTGCTTGTCATCGACACGGCCGGCGGCATAGGTAGCTCGGTTATCAGTTGTATCCGTGCATCCCGCGAAGTGTTAATGGTCGTGTGTGATGAGCCCACTTCAGTTACCAACACCTATGCGATGATAAAAATGCTCAGCCAGTCTTACGGCATGAATCGTTTCCGCATACTCGTTAACATGACACAGAGCCCCCAAGAAGGACCCAACCTTTTTGCTAGGTTGGCCCGTGTTACCAATCTTTTTCTGGACGTGAGCTTACAATATGTTGGTGCCGTACCTTATGATGAATGCATGCGCAAGGCTGTGAAAAAACAGCGTGCTGTATACGATGCTTTTCCTCGTTCTCAGTGCTCCTTGGCATTTAAGGCTATCGCAAAAAAATAGATGTTTGGCCATTACCAGAGAACCCGTGTGGGCACTTGGAATTTTTTGGTGAGCGACTGTTAGCTTCTCCAATGCGGAGAGAACTGTGAGTTATAGTTTAGGTCTGTAACCGTATTTAATTGATTAACATAGTGATGGTAATTTCGAGGTTGAGTTGAATAAAAATATGAAAATCCTTATCGTTGATGACTTTTCAACAATGCGACGGATCATAAAAAATTTGTTGCGCGATATTGGATTCATTAACACGTTTGAGGCAGATGACGGAACGACTGCACTACCGATGCTGCAAAAAGGTAGCTTCGATTTTCTAATCACTGATTGGAATATGCCGGGTATGTCCGGTATTGATCTTTTGAATTATGTGCGTGCTGATGAGCGTATCAAATATCTCCCGGTTCTAATGGTGACAGCCGAAGCTAAACGTGAGCAGATCATTAAGGCCGCCGAAGCTGGAGTGAACGGTTACGTAATCAAGCCCTTCACGGCACAAGTCTTAAAGGAAAAAATTGAGAAGATTTTCGAGCGCATTAATAATTAAGCTGTATCGCCAGTTAGCGAAGCTGCCATAGCCTGACACTGAATTGGCGGCTCCATAACGAGAGATTGGGAAGTTGAGCTTATGCATCCTAGGGTATTGCTGATTGAGGACAATGAAATTTTGCGCTTTTTGATCGCTGATGCGCTGTCATTGATCGACGCGCACGTGACCGAGTGCTCCACGGCTGATGATGCTCTGCTGGCCCTTGCGCTGGGGAAAAACGCATCGATCGACTTGGTATTGACTGATATCCGTATGCCTGGCGACCTAAATGGCTTCGAACTAGCCAAAATCATCTGGACACGGTGGCCGCAAATTCCCGTTATATTGACCTCGGGTGACACGCGCGTGTCCCGCGACCAATTGCCTGCGCACTCGACTTTCATGGTCAAGCCCTGGACGTTGGATCAACTTTACCAAGTGATCGGTGAACGACTGCAGAATGTACCGTCCGAATCGTCTTAAATTGATGTGGAAAGGCACCCGCACCCAAGTGCTTGGCCTTGTCTGATGAACGAGCCCTGTGGTCAAACAGCAGTGGTGCGACCGAAGCGCCTACGAACCGGGTGTCGTATGTAAGACTCAAAGTTACCCAAGGGTGTCATCATAGATGGTTCGAACAGACTGCGACGTGTGAAGGTATTTTTCCTACGATGATTTCGAGTCTGGTTTCAAAGCATAAATGAGCTATTTGCGTGAATAATGCCCTGTTGACTGCAAGACAGTCCGTTCGCTTGTATACAATCTAATTGTTTCCCCCTCAGTGTTCTGCTCCTCGGCGCCATGCTTTCCTACGGCGTGGGAAGGCTAGATAACGAGCATCAGCGTAGCAGAGACCGCGCCGAAATAGCTTTGAAACTCAGCGGCTTAGGAGCGCAACTGGAAAAGCATATTCGTTCTGCATTCAGCGAGACTGAAGGCATCGCTCAGCTGCTTAGCGGCGACGGTTTCATTTCTTCGGTGCATTTACTCAATATGGCGCAGGGAGTGATCGATTCAAAGCCCTATATTTTGCATGTCGCCCTGGCACCCAATGACATGCCGGGCAGCCAAGTGGCGGATGGCGAGTGGTGTCGTTGCTAAAATCCCGACTATTTCTCATGCCCTTAGGCGGCACGCTTCTGCTCAGTCTTTTTTGCTTTATTGGTCAGTTTTAGCGTTTTAGCCACCGCCTCGTTCGTCGGCGCAACACCTTACTCTGGGAAGAAATCACCGAACGCCAGATCATCAAGTCTTCCTTGGCACAGAGCGAAGACCGTTTCCGGCGTCAAAAGCTCTGGGTTTTTGGGATTGTGTTGTTCACTGTCGTCGGCTGGGCACAGCAGCGGTACGTCAAACATACCGCTCAGGGCTGACTACGAGTGACATTGTGCGGCTGTTGCAAAAGATCCCGCAGCAATGCCTTGTATCTCACCGACGCCGCCTGATATGCCGTTGCCCCCTCAAGGTTAGAAACACTAGATGTAGTGCAAAAACCAGCTGCCGGCGCGCATTTTCAACACAAGATGTAGTGTTCTGGTTGGCCAATGGCCGGGCGTGTTCGGCTACGCCTCAGCGGCTGTCGTGAGCCAAGCCCCGGCCAAGAGCGCGCCGGGTCTTGGCCCTTCGGGCTTCCATCCTCACGCCTTCGCCCGTAAACGGGCTGCGCGCTCCGCTTGCCTCCGGTCGCAAGCGACCTGCGCACCGTCCTGCAGGACGGTTTGCCCGCACTCCGCGAGTGACCAGGTAGCCCGCCGTCATCGTTTGGTAGCGAACGCCCCGATGTTCTATCCGCCGCTGTGCCTTGCCTGCAAGGTGCTTTCGCGGCATATCCTCGGGCGATGAAACTGCCCTCCGGTATTCCACGACACCTTGCACGCGGCCCGTCTCTGGATAGAACGGGCTTACCGCGACCAACCGAAGCCGACGAGCAGATCCACCACCGGCAGCGCGCTCCAATGCGAAGGGGTTTTGAGGCTCGCTGCGCGAGCGCTGTTAAAAGGATTTGTTTCCCGCTCTAACGCTCGGCACTCGGAGCAGATCAGCACGGCCTCGGTGTCAAGGGGAAAGGGAATTCTCGCGTGCGAGAAAGGAGTATTTATTAGTCATTTAGACAAATTAGATTTTACAAAAGGTAGACGTATTTGGCGGGATTTGAGATACTAACCACGTCGAAGCAATACCGCTAAGACACCCCGAAACATGCGGCGGCAACCGCCTCGGGGAAATCTGCGAAGGAGTTTCAAAATGCGTCTATCCAGCAATTTCCGTAACCCGCAAATGATCCGCAGCGACGTACCGCTGACTAACGATGAGATCGCCCGCGTTGCGCCGTCGATCTTCGCGAACGAGGCCCACCAAAGCCGCTCCGATCGTTATCTGTACATCCCTACCGTAGACGTGCTGGAAAGCCTGCGCCGCGAAGGTTTCCTGCCTTTCATGGCTTGCCAAACCCGCGTACGCAACGAAGAAAAGCGCGACCACACAAAGCACATGATTCGCCTGCGCCATGCTGACCAGATCATGAGCAAAGAGGCTAACGAAATCATTCTGCTGAACAGCCACGACGGCACTAGCAGTTATCAAATGATGGCAGGTTGCTTTCGTTTCGTGTGCGCCAACGGTCTTGTCCTGGGCGATGCGACCATGGATCAGAAAGTGCGCCACATGGGCAGTGCTGACATCGTAGGCGAAGTCATCGAAGGCGCTTATGAAGTGCTGAACCAGTTTGAAGCCATCGAAGAACAGCGCGACATCATGAAGCAAACCAAGCTGCGCGAATTCGAACAGCTGGCCTTGGCTCAGGGCGCGCTTGCCTATCGTTATGATCAACGTGAAGGCCCGGCCCCCGTCACAGCCAGTCAACTGCTTTCAGCTCGCCGCTCCGAGGATCGTTCCGACGACCTCTGGACCACCTTCAACCGCATTCAGGAAAACACCATCCGTGGCGGATTGCGTGGCCGCAACAAACAAGGCCGCCGCACAACCACTCGCCAAGTGAACGGCATCGATCAGGACGTGAAACTTAATCGCGCGCTGTGGGCCATGGCCGAGGCGCTGCGCGCTGGCCAGCAAGCAGCGTAACCACCAACACCGGGCGCTTATAGCGCCCGGATCCTGTTGCGGTAGGAGATTCAGCCATGTCTAAAGTTTTCTATGTACCCGGCCAAACCTCGATCATCGATTACGCCCGGGAAATTGCCCCCGGCAAATGGGCCACCCGTTGCCGTTTGTTAATGCTGGCTGAATTGCAGATCAGCCACCCCGGCGCTGTACTTGGCGACGAAGAAGCATTTTTGCTCGATCAGGAGGCCACCCATGGAACCCGGCCAACTGAAACAACCGCTGCCCGATACGATTACGCATTCAGTCACCTAGCGGTGTCCGACTTCGCAGCCGACGAGCAGTGTGATTCATTCAAACTTGAGTGCTGCGAAGTCGGGAACGTGACCCGTATTTTTGCGCACTGGGAGGGTCGGTATTGGACGTTCCTTGGCTTGGCCAACCTCCCGCACCAGGTCATCGTCGAAAGGCTTTCACAAAGCCGCACAGGCGTCCCGGCGATTTGACCAAATGGAGAGTGAGGCAATGCCCAATAATCATGTAACCAATCCCCGTTCTGAAAAGTACGAATGGGACGACATCAAGAAAGGAAAGCGCCTAAAAGACGCGCACCCACCCCCGACCTAGGAGAGCTTGAATGCAGCAACCAAAATACACTGCCGAACAGTGGGACGAATTCAAGGACGCCTTTCGCGGCTTGAACATCGGAACTGTCGAGCTGGCCCGTGCGGTATTGGTCGACGGGGTTCGTCCCTCGGACTTGGCCAAGAAGACTGGCGAGTCCCGACAGCTCGTTTATGCAGCAGTGAAGCGCGTCCGCGGGATCTTGCAGCAGCACGGCGCAGAAGAACTTGTGCCGGTCATGGTCTGGCTCCCACCCGAGCTGGCAGAGCAGGTGCGGCAGATGGCTGCGCCCTATGACCAGCCAAAATCGAAGTAGGAAGAAATTGCCCGAGGTAACGAATATGAGCAATCCGGAAATTGAAAATCTGGCCGAGAAACGTGCCGATTACAAACGTGTGAAAACGAGGATGGACGGGCCAGCAGAAAGGCTTTTCTACGCCGTCATTTCATGAGGATCGTAGCGATAGTATTCACCGTCGCTGTGGTACTGGTGACGACCATCATCAACAAGGACAGCGAAGTAACCCTCCAAACGGCATGCTGAATACGTTGGCCTTGGGTGCGTGGGTTAGCCTGGCTTACGCCTATCTTGCCGCTATCGTTTCGTCAGTCACCGGCTCAGCCACAGTTTTGCGTTTCATGGGCGGCGCATACTTTGTCGCGCTGATGAGCTGGGCAATGTGGTTTATCACTTCCAACTAAGGGGAGCCTGCAGAATTCGGAAAAAATCGTACGTTAAGGTTTTCCGAAACAGGCATAGGTCGGCCAGGTCGATGCGCACCCAGTAAGTGGCTTCTCCCTGCCAGGGCCAGGATCCAGGCAGAGACGCACCAAAAAGCCGGATCAGTCGCTTGCGCGAGCGGGATGAACAGGTTCCCGTGAATAACGAACTACGTATCAGGCCAGCCAATCTTGACCACCAGGATGCGCAACGCGCCGTCCTCGATGCTGCTGATGAGGCGGTAGTCACCTACCCGATACTTCCAAAAATCGCCCAAGCGTGAGCCTTTTAAAGCTTCGCCAATGCTCCGCGGATCCTCCAGAAGCCCAGGCGCAGCCGCTGAATCTGTGGGGCCTTTTTACGATGCCCCGTTATGCGTAAGGCGGTGCCTACTCTTCATTGCCGTCTTCGGCTTCATAAAGCGCCACGCGCACATCCTCGGCCAAATCGATCA